>CAZSZS010000157.1:0-1739 GCA_964611275.1 uncultured Eubacteriales bacterium | reverse complement strand
TACCGTGTTATACCGTGTGCTCTTCCATTATTTTGAGCCATTTCTTCTGGAATATGAGAACCGGTTTGAGAGACACCTTGGTCACCTGAGGCCCATTATCCAGGAAGTGACCGTAGGTCATCACGAAGCCTTTAAGGCTGTGGTGATCTCAATATTTTATGCAAAGAGCATAAGATTGCTTTGTCACTGCGTTCCTCGCAACAGGCCTAGATTGCGGCAATCCAAAGTGTGGATTTGCGAGAATCCGATGTCCTGATTGCGGGGCGGAAAGACTCCTTATGTTTTCCTGCAAGACCAGAGGCTTCTGTCCCAAATGCGGGGGAACCATGCGAATTATCTCATTTGTTGAAGATCACAATATCATAGACAAGATCATCAAACATCTTAATCTAACTTTTAAGGCCGCCCGGCCCCCGCCTCCTCAAGCTCAGCTCTCTATGGCGGCTGAGGAACTATCAGAATATATATGATATCCTAATCCCCTAATTAAGGGGCCAAGGGTAATCTCTATTCTTTGCGTTGCACTATTACACTGATTTTCTGATATTCCCTTCTTTTTGTGGGTTTCTTGTTGACTTGTCCGTTATTTTATACCTATGATAGGTGATGAAGTTATTCTGAGGGCGGATATTTGATGAAATGGAGGGAAAATCAGAAATAACCGAAAAACCAAATTCTTATCTTTATTCGGCGATGGCGATGAAATTGACCGGATGGGTGCCGATGCTCTCGAATTTCCGGATGTCGTCGTCCTGGCCGGCCGGTGCGGCCATCAGGGGCCAGGTTTCCCTGATCCTGTCTTTCCTGACGTAGAGCATCCCGCATCCCACGGGGGCATAGGTCCACTTGTGAAGGCTCGTGCCGTAATAATCACAGTCCAAATCCTTCACCGTGAAGGGGAAATGCGAGAAGGAATGGGCGCCGTCGGCGATGACCGGGATGCCGCGTTTGTGGGCCAGGGCGCTGACCTTTATAACGCCAAGGGTTGCTCCGCCGCCGACCAAACATCGTTCTAAAAACTCTCTTCGTGAAAACATAGGGATCCCTCCTTTGTTCTTTGTTTATGGGTTTTTCTCATCATATATAATTCCGCATGTGGCGTCGAGAATTTTTCCGGTTCGAAATTTTTATAGAAAGTCCAGAATGATGACGATATAATAATAATAAAATGAATGCCGGAAAAAATGTTTTGACCTCGGTGCGCCAGGGCTCGCTCATCTGTCTGCTGTGCATTCTTTTCCCCTTTCCTCATTTCGGCCGGCCGTATCAGGACAATCCCCTCACACCTGAACAAGTGATCAACAACATCCGGACACAATCCTTCACCGGGAAGAAAATCGACTTTGTCTTCTCCAATGCCGACATTGGGGACATGATCGATTTTCTGGAAGCCGTCGGCGGTATCCGTTTTGATCTCAATCCCCGCATAAAAATCAAGGCGACCTATCACATGCTGCAGGTTCCCTGGGACCAGGCTCTGGCGGCGATCCTGGCCGATCACGAGCTCCATATCGATCTCGCGCAAAACAGCATGAAAATTTATCGGGGACAAAAATATGTGCTCGCGTTCAACGACGGTAAAAAAGTGAAAACGTTTATGTTTTTATATGAACGTTTTTATCTGATCTTGATCGCGCTTTTTGTTCTGATTGCCGGAACGGTCGGAATTGTCCTGATAAAAAAATCGAAAGCGAAACGAAATCAAAATCAGAGAAAGGACCTCCTCGGCAGGGAACAGG
>CAZSZS010000156.1:0-38910 GCA_964611275.1 uncultured Eubacteriales bacterium | reverse complement strand
GACTTGTGAATAACCCAGGTTACTTTTCCATTCAACTTGACAAGAAGCCAGCAAGGGAGTATACTTTTATTGAAAATGATTATCAATATCAATTACAAGAGAGGAAGTGATTTCTATGCCGCCCCGTAATATGCCTTCTCGTAAGTGGAGAAACAGATTCAGGGGCTGTGGTTCCCGGTGGACCGCACCCAGAGAAGCCATACTGAACCTTCTGGGCAGTACTTCCAAACATATGAGCGCCAAAGAGATATACCGCTCTCTGCTCAGAATCAACCCCACTATAGGATTGACCACGGTGTACAGGACACTGGATGTTCTCGAAAAAATGGGATATCTCAACAAGATCCCTCTTGGAACAGGTGAAAATAAATATGAGTTGATTACTGATTTGAACCAAACACACCACCATCATCTTATTTGTACCCAGTGCGGCAGGATCATTGATTATACAGATTTTGTGGGCGAAGAATTAGAGCTCATAAAAAAGGCAGAACAAAGATTAAAAAAAAAGCACGGTTTTAAAATAACAGATCATAATTTTGAATTTTACGGCATTTGTAAGCAATGCCAGGAAAGGAGGTGAGTTTTATGCCAGCAGGAGACAGATCAGGACCTTTGGGCCAAGGACCAAGGACAGGAAGAGCCCTTGGCTACTGCAGCGGATATGACACTCCCGGTTATATGAAACCAGGTCCGGGAATGGGATTAGGACGCGGATACGGATCCGGTCGTGGTTTCGGCCGCGGTTTCGGCCGCGGGTTCGGTCGCGGTTATGGGCGAGGAATGGGATATTACCCTGATCCCGCCTATTATGCACCTTATCCGCCACAACCAGCTAATGTCACACCAGAAGATGAAATGAAAATGCTCAAAGACCAATCCAAGTACTTGAAAGAAGAACTGGAGGAGATCTCAAAAAGAATAGAAGAAATCAAAAAAGAAAAGTAATGGTGTCATTTTCTAAAAACATTGATCATCAAACCGGGACGGTTGCCCCAATAACCGTCCCGGTTCTCTCAAAATGAAAAATAGTGCGCATCACAGTAGATAAAATGTCTTAGATTCGGTACACTGTTATCATCAAACATTGAGTGAACGAAACAAACCATCAAACAGGAGTGAATCATGAAATTAGCTATTTCTACAGAAGGGACTTCCGTATCAGCACATTTCGGAAGGTGCCCTGCTTACACGATCATTGACATTCAAGAGGGGCAGGTTGTTAAAAGAGAACAGATAGAGAATCCGGGGCACAGCCCGGGATTTTTACCTAATTATCTTTCTGAAATGGGAGTCACCTGCGTCATTGCAGGAGGAATGGGCTCAAGAGCTCAGAGTATGTTCCGGCAGAAAAATATTGAACCGATCATAGGTGTACAGGGCTCTATTGATGACGTCATCCATAAATTTTTGAATAAAGAACTGGAAAAGGGAGAGGATCTCTGCGAACACGGGAAAACCAAATCCGAGCCTGGGCTACAGCCGCAGCCGGCAGAAAAATCAGATATTGATACCAATCAAAGAATATGCTTTACGGCCCAGGGCGAAAGTATCGAAGACGAAATCGACCCAAGATTCGGAAGAGCGGCTTTCTACCTCATTTATGACCCAAAAACAAAAACCATGGAATCCCTAGAAAATCCGAACAAAAATCTCATGCAGGGAGTTGGACCGAAGTCAGTCCAATTTTTATCTGAAAATAATGTGGATGTCCTTTTCACAGGACAGATCGGACCCAATGCCCAAAGAGTGCTTCAAGCATCAAAAATCAAAGTCATCTCAGGTGCCAGCGGCAAGATCAAGAACCTGTTAGAGAAATATAATATCGAGGTGAAATAATGGCAAATCAAGAAGATAAAATTAAAAAGGAAAGAGAAAAGGTCTCCAAAAGACTGGAGACCATAAAAAACCGTGTTCTGGTTTTCAGCGGTAAAGGAGGCGTCGGAAAGAGCACTGTTTCTGCCAATCTCGGCCTTGCTTTTGCCAAAAAAGGGCTGAAAGTAGGGCTGCTGGATGTGGATATACATGGACCTAACCTGGCAAAAATGATGGGAGTCGAGAGCAAGAAAATCCAGGCGTCATCCGAGGCCATCATACCTGTCCCCGTGACTGAGAACCTCTCTCTCATCTCAATGGCTTTTTTACTTGAAAATCAGGACCTTCCTGTCATATGGCGGGGTCCCATGAAGATGAAAGCGATCCAGCAGTTTATCGGGGATGTAGCCTGGGGCAACCTGGACTGGCTGATCATAGATTCGCCACCCGGCACAGGAGACGAGCCTCTCTCCATAGCGCAGTTGATTCCAGCTTCAGGGGCCATTGTTGTGACCACACCCCAGGAAGTGTCTTTAATGGATTCCAGAAAAGCTGTGGCTTTTGCCAGAAAACTGAATCTGGAAGTGTATGGGATCGTTGAAAACATGAGCGGATTGATCTGTCCCAAATGCAAATACAAAATAAATCTCTTCAAAGAAGGGGGAGGAGAAAAAGCAGCCAAACAAATGAGAGTTCCTTTTCTCGGAAGCATTCCTATAGAACCTGAAATCGTATCCTTGGGAGATGAAGGAAAATCTTTCCTTGACAAGCATCCGGACTCTGAAGCCAGTAAAGCCTTTATGAAAATCGTGGATAAAATAAGAGAATTAAAAAAATCATAATAGAAGAGTTGTCTGTAAAGGAGATATTATGAAAAAGATCGGCATCATCATATGCGGACGATACCAGAGCTGTGGAGGAGGAAAGTGCTTCAGGGCTCTCAGAGAAAGAGTAGGTGGTTTTTCCATATATCCAAAGGATGAACCCGTTGAGGTGGTGGGATATTCTTACTGTGGAGGATGCCCGGGAGGAAACGTGGAATATGTCCCGGAAGAGATGATAAAAAACGGAGCCGAAGCCATCCACTTAGCAACGGGACTGGTGGTGGGCTATCCTCCCTGCCCCAGAATTCGTCATTTCAAACAGTTTATTGAAAAATATTATGATGTCCCTGCAATCATAGGAACACACCCTATTCCGTTAAAGTATATGAAAGCTCACGAGAAACTCACGTTCTGGGAAAAAACAAACATGAAGGAAATCGCGGGACATTTAATGGAAGAGGACCAAAAAATAATGGAGGACTATAATTAAAGGGGGATAAAATGCAACAAGAAAATCAAAGACAAGGCGGCGGCCGCGGAGGAAGAGGAGGCCAGGGTTTTGGCCCGGGAGGGCAGTGCGTCTGCCCGTCGTGCGGGACAAAGGTGCCCCATAAAAGGGGGACACCCTGCAATCAGATCAAATGCCCCAAATGCGGAACAATGATGACCAGATAATGAACAGAAATTTTAACTGCACGGTTGTTTATGATAACAATCCTTTTGATCCGGCTTTACAAACAGATTGGGGATTCTCATGCTTCATCCAGGGGGCTGAGAAAAATATCCTCTTTGATACAGGCACGAACGGAAATATCCTGCTCTCCAATATGAATGGGCTTGACATTGAACCGCAGAATGTCGACATAGTAGTCCTTTCCCATTTCCACAGAGACCATACAGGCGGGCTTTTAGCGCTCCTCAAAGAAAACCCAAATATAACAGTCTATCTCCCGGATTTCTTCCCTACACCCTTCAAAAACTCTATTAAAAAAGCAGGCGCCTCTTACATTGATGTTAGTTCCCACCAGCAAATCCTGGAAAACGTGTATACATCCGGTGTTATCTCAGGATGGATCAATGAACAAAGTCTCATTCTGGATTCACATGAGGGACTCGTGCTCATTACAGGATGCGCTCATCCGCGAATAGTGAACATTATCGAAACGGTCAAAGATATTACCAAAAAAGAGATTTTTCTTGTATTCGGTGGGTTTCATCTTGGCGGATTTGAAGATCAGGAGATCAAAGAAATTATCCGTTTCTTTAAGAAATTAGGGGTTAAAAAAGCCGGACCGTCACACTGCTCGGGAAAAGAAGCCAGAAATCTGTTCAGTGAGGCTTACGGGAAAGACTACATCCAAATAGGCGTGGGGAAAAAGATATCAATATGATGACTGTGAACAAAAGGCTGTAACAGGAGGAATGAAATGGGTAAAATTAAGTTAAAATACCTCATAGACGCACTTCTATTCATCTGTATTGTTGGCTTGGCCGGCATAGGTTTCTTACAGGGATTTTTTCTCGCTGAGGGGCCTGTTGCCGATATATCCAAAAAGTATTTTTTGGGGCTTCACACCCATCAGTGGGGACACCTTCACCTCTATATTTCAATAGCCTTTACCGTGCTCATCATAATCCACCTGATTCTCAGCTGGGACTGGATCAAATCGTGTACAAAAAAAATATTTAAAAAAAGCTGGGGGACCGCTCTTGTCGGGATGGTGGTCCTTTCTCTACTGGTCCCGCTGATACTGTGGGCTTTTTCCATCAAGAACGCAGATAAATATGCTGAATTCGGGACAAGATCCGGAAGGGGCCGGAACATTGTTCTCACGAAAAAACAGGTCAAGGGAGAACCTGTCATTAAAGAGAAAAAAAGCCAGCGACTTCAAATAAAAGAAGCGGAAGAACAGCCGGTCCAGCAAGAAGAGCCTGTTCAGAAAGAAGAATCCCTTCATAAACAAGACTCTGTTCATGAGGGAAGGCAAGAACATGAGGAGGAACCAAAATTAACACGAGGACGGCTTGACGAACAGCAAACAGGCATCCTTATAACAGGGCAGACCACTCTTCGAGAGCTTGAAGAAAAAACAGGGATTCCAAAATCAACCATTCTTAAAGAAATGGGGATCCCCACGAACACCCCTTACAGCGAGACTCTTGGCAGGCTCAAGCGACGGTACAACTTCACGATGCAGGAGCTGCGGGATAAGATCGAAGCCCTGCTTAAAAAAGCCGGCGAGCTTTGAACCACCAGCAAGTGGCAATCAGGTTGAAGAAAATCCAAATTTATACTATAAGATGACGTCATGAAAGAAAACAAAAACCTAGACGAGTTTGCCCGTAAGCTTCAGGAACAAATCATTGACCAGTACAGGAAATACTACAGCGATAAAGTCATAGAGCTCTGGAAAAACCCCCAGCATATGGAAAAGATCCCGAATCCGGACGGATACGCCAAGGTCAAGGGCACATGCGGCGACTCAATGGAAATCTTTATAAAAGTAAAGAATGACATCATTATTGAATCCACCTTTCTTACAGACGGTTGCGGGGCTACCATAGCGTGTGGAAGCACGGCTGCTGATATTGCCAAGGGAAAGCCATTCACAAAGGTCCTCGGCCTGGTCAATGCCAATGAAATCATAAGACGCATTGGCGGTCTGCCCAAGGAGCACCTGCACTGTGCGGACCTCGCTTCCGAAGCCATGAGAAGGGCCTTAGCTGACTATCTGTATCATAAGAACAACCCCTGGAAAAAACATTACAGAAAATGAACAAGCCCCAAACAATCTGAGGAGGACATTATGGAGGAATGCCAGCGCAGTAAAAACATGCAGAGATGCAACTGCACATATGAACCCTGCAGCAGAAAGGGAATCTGCTGCGAATGTCTTCAGTATCACTGGAGCATGAACGAGCTGCCTGCCTGCCTTTTTCCAGATGATGTGGAAAAAACATTTGACCGCTCTCTCAAAAGATTTATCGAGATCTACAAGGACAAGGTCTGAAAAAATGAAAAAATCATATATCTACGGTCCTGTTCCTTCCAGGCGGTTGGGTCTTTCCCTGGGAGTGGATATCATTCCCTTTAAAGTATGCACTCTTGACTGTATCTACTGCCAGCTCGGACCTACCACACAAAAAACAACTGAAATCAAGGACTATTTTTCTGAAAAAGAAATCATATCCCAGATAAAAAAAAGGATAAACACGGCTCCGCACATAGATTACATAACCTTTTCAGGCTCAGGAGAGCCCACTCTCAACGCTAAAATAGGAACCCTTATCAAAGAAATAAAAAAGTCTACAGATATTCCGGTGGCTGTGCTGACAAACAGCACTCTGCTTACCAAAAAGAAAGTCAGGGAGTCATTAAAAGAAGCGGATCTGGTCGTCCCCTCTCTGGATGCCGCCACCCAGAATGTTTTTGAGAATATAAACCGGCCTCATCCGTCACTGAAAATTAAAAAGATCATTGAGGGGATCAAAAAATTCAGGGAAGAATTTAAAGGAGATCTGTGGCTGGAAATCATTTTGGTAAAAGGGGTCAATGATTCTGACGCACACGTGAAAGCCCTTAAGAAAACAATCAATGAAATCAAACCTGATAAAGTCCAGCTCAACACAGTTATCCGTCCTCCCTCTGAAAGATACGCACACCCCCTAACACGGGAAGAAATGGAAAAAATAAAAAACGCAATTGGAAACAAGTGTGAAATAGTGGCTCACTTTAAAAGAAAGGGGCTCACTCCGGAAGAAGAGAATCTCCACAACATCATCCTGGATATGATATACAGAAGACCTGTCACAGTGGAGGATATTTCTGATTCCTTAGGGAAACATAAAAACGAAATCCTTAAATACATTGACATGCTGAAAAGAGACGGCAAAATAAAAGCAGTCACATATGAGAATAAAGATTATTATGAGCCAAACAAAATATCAGATAAAGGAAACCAATGAAGAAAATAAAAGAAATCAAAGACCTCACCAAAGAAGAACTGCTTGCGCTTCTCAAAGATGCCTCCAAAAACTGGCTTGCCCATGACGGCTTGTGGTTTCAGGCTGTAGAAAAAGAACTGGGAATGGATATGGCCATCGAGCTTGACCGCAGAGCATGGGAAAAATTCACAGTCACAGAAGCCAAAAGGATCATGAAAAGACTGGATATAAAGCCGGGAGGCGGAATTCCTGCCTTGATCCAGGCCCTCAAATTCAGGCTTTACGCACATATCAATGTGCAGGAAATCGCCGAACAAAGCCCCACTCACTGTGTATTCAATATGAACAGATGCCGGGTCCAGGATGCAAGAAAACGCAAGGGACTTCCTGACTTTCCCTGCAAGCCGGTCGGGATCGTGGAATACAGCGGTTTCGCACGAACCATTGACCCGAGAATCGAAACAGAATGCCTGTGCTGTCCTCCGGACCCTCACCCGTCCGATATTATGTGTTCCTGGAAATTCACCATTAACAATAAAAACCCATAAAAAAATTTCAAGAGGGAAGCTTCTCCTTTTTCCCTTGGCTGAACCCTCTTAGGGCAGCCTTTCAAATCCCTTCTCCTCTGCATTCCGTGAAGGATATCAGACAATGGATGCCATGGTCTCTATTGTGTTTGCGATTTTGGGCGGGAAAAAAATCAGCAGAAAAGTCTGCGCCGGAGGGGCGTTGATCTCTTATATCAAAAAGCAGTGAATAACTCCCCTTCCACTCCATTAGCCCGCGAGCTGAGAAGCATTTTTATTGACTCAACAGGATTCTTTCACTTAAGATTGAGTATACAGAGGACAACACAAGAGTAAACCCAGGAACAGGGGATAGAAATACGTGAAAAGCAAAATATTTGACCAAAACTGGCAAGAATATGATAAATGGTATGAAGATAACGAATCCATATACAAGGCTGAGCTCAATGCCGTAAGGGAGCTCATCCCTTCTGGGATCGGGCTTGAAATCGGAGTCGGAACGGGAAGATTTGCCCATCCTTTTCATGTAGAGTATGGAATCGACCCCTCCCTGAATATGCTTCACCTGTCAAAAAAAAGAAATATCCAGGTCGTCCAGGGCAAAGGAGAAGAACTTCCTTTTAAAAATGAAGCTTTCCATTTTATCCTCATTATGGTAACACTATGTTTTGTGGATGATGTTTTGAAGCTTTTCATCGAATCAATGAGGACTTTAAAAAAAAACGGCAACCTCATAACAGGCTTGATAAACAAGAACAGCGTTCTTGGGAAAAAATACGATAAATCACGACAGCGCAGTAAATTCTACAAACACGCCCGTTTTTTTTCTCCTGAAAGAATCTTGAAGTTGTTTAATGAAACCGGTTTCACACTCATTGATTCAAGACAAACTCTCTTCCGTTCCTCCGGAAAAATCATTGATGCCGAAACTCTGAAAAAAGGGTATAATAAAGGAGGATTTGTGGTTCTCAAAGCTGAAAAAATCTAATATGAAGACCATAAAAAATAAAAAGGAGAAATGATGTTCACTAATAAGTACTTTCCTAAGGCAAAAAAGTACTGGTTTATGGGAAAACATTATGATTGGTCTGAAGCAATAATACATCCCATGGTCCATGCTCTTCACTATGGCAATTCTGTATTTGAAGGCATTAGAGCCTACAGCACATCCAAGGGGCCGGCTGTCTTCCGATTGGAAGAACACTTAGACAGATTCATGCATTCAGCCAATATCCTCAAAATGAAATCTCCTTACTCAAAAAAAGAAATACCCGAAATAATAAAATCCGTGATAAAAGAAAACAATCTTGAGGCCGCCTATATCCGGCCTCTTTTATTTTATTCTTATGGAAACCTTGGCCTTATCCCAATAGCCTGCCCGGTAGAACTTTTAGTGGGAGCCTGGGAGTGGGGAGCCTATCTTGGAGAAAACGCCTTAACCGGAGTCAAGGTGTATATCCTTCCATGGAGGCGGGTCCATCACAGCCAGTATGACATGTCTGCAAAACTGGGCGGTATCTATGTCCAATCAACCATCTGCGGCCTGATAGCAAGAGACAAAGGATGTGACGAAGCGCTGTTCCTCAACCTGGAAAAAAATATTGCAGAGGGGCCCGGAGAAAATATCTTTATCTACAAAGACGGAATCCTCAAAACAAACGACCGGTCCGAGTCTGTTTTGGAAGGCATCACAAGGACAAGCATACTGGAAATCGCTGAAGACTTGGGGATAAAAACTAAAATCGAACCCATTAAAAAACAAGATTTCCTTGAAGCTGATGAAGCCTTTTTTTCCGGCACAGCTGCGGAAATAGCGCCGATCACTAGAGCCAAAGATGCTTCTGATAAAAATGTACCGGAAAAAGACTCAGTCATCGGGAGCGGAGAGCCGGGCGAACTAACAAAAAAATTACGCGATACCTATGCCGACTGCGTCAGGGGGAAGATTAAAAAGTACGAAAAATGGCTTACTTATGTATATTAAACCCATTGGTGTCATCCACTCCCCTTTTAAAAGCAGAGAAGACATAAAAAAAGCAAAAGAAAAAGGCTTGAGTGATTTTGAAAATTCAGAAGGGGAACTTGAGATTTTCGAGGAATTTGAACCGGGGCTCAAAGACATAGACAGCTTTTCCCACCTGATCATAATATTTGCCTTTCATAAGTCCCGGCAGGGAAATCTCTTTGCTCATCCTCCTCACGACGGAAAGAAAAGAGGTGTCTTCTCTACAAGAAGCCCTGATAGGCCCAATCCCTTGGGAATGACCGTCGTTAAATTAATAAAAAGAGAGAAGAACAGGATAAAAGTCTCCGGACTAGATATGATTGAAGGGACACCGGTTCTTGACATCAAGCCATATACACAAAAGGATCTCAAGGAAAAGGCTTCATTTGGCTGGCTTTCAAAAAAACAGAACGATAAGTATCGAAGTTTTGATATATGCTGAAAGAGAGACAGACAAACACAAACGTGGAAGAATATCCAACCAAGGAGGAAAGGAATGGTAAAAAACATATATACAGGTCTCATTGCTCTTGCCTTGCTGTTATGTCCGATGGTTCTAGGGAGTACGGATGTATTCCCTTATGACACAAAGATCGAAAAACTTGAAAACGGGCTTACTGTCGTATCGGTTCCCTTGAAAAATCCCCATATCATTTCCTATTACACAATCGTAAGGTCAGGTTCCAGAAACGAAATAGAACCTGGAAAATCAGGGTTCGCTCATTTTTTTGAACACATGATGTTCAAAGGGACAAAAAATATTCCAAGGGAAAAATACGACGACTTCCTTACCGAGCTCGGGGCGGGGACAAACGGCTACACTTCTGACGACTACACATGTTATTTTGTTGTGTTTGCCGGCAGAGAGAATCTGGAAAAAGTGATCAAAACCGAAGCCGACAGATTCATAAATCTTTATTACAATGAAGAAATGCTTAAAACCGAGGCCCCTGTGATCGAGGGAGAATATTACTCCAGTGTTTCCAACCCGGGCAGACGCTTGTATGAAACTCTAAGGCAAGAGGCTTTCGAAAAACACTCCTATAAGCACACCACTCTGGGATATCTCGAGGACATTCAGGACATGCCTAACCAGTTCGCATACAGCAAACTCTATAAAAAAAGATTCTATGCTCCTGACAACAGCATCATACTTGTGGCGGGAGATTATGACCACGAAGAGATGATGGAGTTCATAATAAAATATTATGGGGACTGGGAGCCCTCAAGCTATGAGCTCAAAACTCCTGTCGAACCCCCACAAGAAAGAGCAAAGCGCTCACATTACAAGTGGCCCAGCCAGACTATGCCGAGAATAGCCGTGGCTTTTCACGGTCCCTCCTTCAGCGATGAGAAAATTGATAAGGCCGCCCTTGACCTTCTTGCTGAAATTGGATTTTCAAGGTCATCCCCTCTGTACCAGCGTCTTGTTATAGAAGAGCAGAAATGCCTCGCTGTCTATGCTGATTTCCCTGACAGAAGGGACCCTCCTCTTCTTACATTCAATGCCGTTGTAAAACAGGAGGAAGACCTCCCTTATGTGGAGCAAGCGATCTTTAATGAATTGGAACACTATAAAAATGAGCCGATCCCTGGAGATAAACTGGAAGAAGTGAAATCCAATATGAAATACTCCATCGCCCGGCAGCTGGGGACCACAGATGGAACAGCAGGGGTGCTTGCTTTCTATATCAATCTCACCACTGACCCGAATTCCATAAATAGACTGTTCAGCCTCTATCAAAAAATAACGCCCCAGAACATACAAGAGATGACTCAAAAATACTTCACAAAAACAAACAGCACTGTGGTTACTTTATCCGGAGGAGAGGAACAATGAAAAAACAGCATGGATACAAAAGCCTGGTATTTGTCTTGGGGCTTATTCTTTTAACAACAACCTGCGGGAAAAAACCTGACGCAAACATATCCACTGAACTTCTTCCACTCGAAGATAATCCCCTTGTATGTATCAAATTCGTTTTGAACGTGGGCTCTGCAGATGACCCTGCCGGAAAAGAAGGCCTCAGTGCACTGACATTCAGAATGCTTTCAGAGGGCGGAAGTGAAGAATATACCTATAAAGAAATATCACAAATATTTTATCCCTTGGCCGCATTCCTGGACATGCAGATCGACAAAGAAATGACAGTTTTCTCGGGTACCATACACAAAGACAATCTGGAAAAATACTATTCCGTCATCAAAAACATGCTGCTGAATCCGGGATTCAGAGAGGAAGATTTCATCCGCATCAAAACAGACCACCTAAACTTCCTTCAGAAGACACTGGTCAATAATATGGACGAACAGTTCGGGAAAGAAATCCTGAACCTAATGATGTATGAGGAACATCCCTACGGGCACAATGAATTGGGGACAGTGAAGAGCGTGAAGAGCCTCACCCTGGATGATGTGAAAAATTACTATGAAAACCACTTTGTTCAGGGGAATTTAACCATAGGGATCACAGGCGGATACCCTGCCGAATTCTCAAAAAATGTTCTATCTGATTTTTCCGAGCTGCCGGACGGAAAGACCCCGGAACGCACCCTGCCCGAACAGCGGATGCCTGAAGGGCTTCATATTTTTATAGCGGATAAAAACACACCGGCTACAGCTATCTCCATGGGATTCCCGATTTCCATAACCAAATCACATCCTGATTTCTTTGCCCTGTGGATAGCCGTCTCTCATTTTGGCGAACACAGACAGCATCTGTCTCATCTTTTCCAGAAAATAAGAGAGGAAAGAGGACAGAATTACGGAGACTACGCCTATATTGAACACTTTATTGAAGGACGCGGAAAATTTCCTGCAACCAATTACTGCAGACAGCAGCAGTATTTTTCAATCTGGATAAGGCCTTTATCAAACTCCAACCGGCATTTCGTCCTCAGACAGGCGATAAGAGAGCTGAAGATACTTATTGAAGAGGGAATCCCGGAAGAGAGATTCGAACTCACAAAAAAATACCTCGTCAATTACACAAAACTCTATACCCAGACCCTCAGCGAGAGACTGGGGTGGCAGGTCGATTCCAGGTACTACGGCTACAAAGACTTTCTTGAAGAAGCTCGGGAAAGGATACCCAAAATCAAAATCGAGGAGGTCAATGCTGCCATCAAGAAGTATATCAACTATGAAAACCTGTACATAGCCATCATCACTCAGGATGCCGGGTCATTTAAAGAGGATTTGGTGGCCAATACTCCATCCCCCGTCACCTATTCCAATCCCAACATGCCCGAAGAAATTTTAAGAGAGGACTTGATCATCCAGGAATTTCCTCTGGACATAAAGCTCGAAAATGTCACCACAGCTAAAGCGGAAGATTTTTTTAAAGAAACCGGCGTTCCATCGGGTAACTAACGAAAGAAAAAAGCATAAATAAGGAGCCATCCCATGCATAAAAAGACCTTCTCTCTCTGCGTAGCTGTTTTGATACTATCCCTCGGGACTGCTGTGAGCCATCCCCAAAATCTTCTTAAAAATCTTTCCGAAACAAAAGATTTCAAAAGCAAAAGGGTCTCTTCTTATGACCCCTCAGGCGGAAATAACGACCGGATATCTATAAAACCCGGAGAAACCGCAGAACTGGCAGAGGTCAAAGGTCCGGGAGCTATCCATCATATATGGGTCACCATATCTGCCGAACCGTTTTACGGAAGAAAAATAGTGTTAAGGATGTACTGGGATGATGAAAGCCACCCTTCAGTGGAAGCCCCTATAGGAGATTTCTTCGGAGTAGGGCATGGCCTGAACCGAAACTTCAGCTCTCTGGCCATAAACTGTTCTTCAAATGGAAGAGCCAGAAACAGCTATTGGTATATGCCGTTTCAAAGATCCGCCCGGATCACGGCCACAAATCAGGGAGAGAAGACTGTGGATGCCTTTTACTTTTATATAGACTACAGAGAACTCAACAGCCTTCCGGTTAACACTCCCTATTTTCATGCCCAATACCGTCAGGAAATACCGTGTGCGCCGGATAGAAATTATCTTATCCTGGACGCTTCCGGTAAAGGCCATTATGTGGGATGCAACCTGAGTATCCTCCAGAGAACGATGGGCTGGTGGGGAGAAGGGGACGATATGATCTTTATTGACGGGGAAGAGATACCTTCTCTTCATGGAACAGGCTCTGAAGATTACTTTTCCGATGCATGGGGAATGCGCGAGTCAGAGAATCCTTTTTACGGATGCCCTCTCCAGGAGCCTGACTTTAAATCAGGCGCAAAAGCCACTGTGTACAGGCATCACATCACAGATCCCATCCCTTTTCAAAAGTCTGTAAAAGTCACCATCGAACACGGGCATGCGAACAACCGTTCGGACTTTTTTTCTTCGGTCGCTTACTGGTATCAGGAAGAACCCCACAAGCCATTCCCGGAACTTCCTGAATCATCACAAAGGCTCCCTTTCGCCCTGGCTTCCTCCGACGAACTCATTCTTCCTCAATGGGAGGAACAGGGGGGCCATGAGAAAACAACATATGTTGATGTGAACACAGGGATTCAATTTCAGGCAGAAAATGCGTCTCACTCTTTAACATCCTATTACAACCAGGAAGGAACCAGATATCCTGTTCTTACCACTGAAGGCGCAGAGACCGGAGACCAAATCACCATAACATTCAATGCGGCCATCGGAGAACTCTATAACCTTACACTGACCTTTCTTAAATCGCCCATCATGGGAAAAATGAGAGCGGATAAGATCACAAGCGGCAGCAGGATATTTTCTCTGGATCCCGCTGAGTTTAATGGATTTTCAAAAAACAGGGAAATCAGCCAAGTGACCTTTGAAAATATCCGTCTTTATCCGGGAGAAAACACTCTTTACCTCTCCATCGCAGGAAAAGGCGGGGACTCTGAAGCAGAGGAAAAGGAATTCGGTTTTATCAGCGCTTTTATCTCTCCCTGCGCCCAGCGTTACATAAGGGAATGGAATATCATAGGACCTTTTGATGCGCCTGATATGTCCTGGCTGCACAGAACTTATCCTCTGGAAAAGGAATGGAACCTCTTGGAAGAGCACACCGGAAAAGACAACAAAAAACTCAAATGGAAAACCGTATCTGCGGAAAAATCAGGCTTTGTTCCCCTGCAGAGGCTGATAGAACCAAACGAAAGAGCTGTAGCCTATGCTCTGACGTATGTTTATTCTCCCGAAGACAGAGAAGCCATTCTGCTCATAGGAAGCGATGACGGGATCAAAATATGGATGAACAACCGGCTTGTCCACTCAAATCCTGCCTATAGAGGGGCTTATCCTGACCAGGATAAAATAAAAGTCAATCTGAACAAAGGAAAGAACACCCTGCTTCTAAAAATTCTCCAAGGAGGAGGGGGCTGGGGATTCTATGCGCGGTTCGTGGACCCGGATAAAAAACTCACATGGAAGACGGAGTGAGGATTTCACGGGCTTTTTCATCAATCAATTCCCATGCTCTTACCACATCTTGTTTTTCCGTGGTCCTTGAGGCCACACACAACCGGATCACATACTTCCCTTTGAGTGTTGTGTGCGTCATGTGCAGTTTTCCGGTCTGATTTACGGCCGCTAAAAGTCTCTGGTTGATCTTATCCAGTTCTTCATCGCTTCTGCCGTCATTCAAACGAAAACAAACAAGACTTAAAGGCACAGGCGCCATGAGTTCAAAAGAGGGGCTCTCTTCAACTTTATCCTTAAAGAAGTGAGCCAGGTCTATGTGTTTTCGAACCATTTCTTGAATGCCTTCAATTCCGTAGTACCTGAGGACAAACCACAGCTTTAAAGCACGAAATCTTCTTCCCAGGGCAATCCCCCAGTCCCTGTAATTCTTTACCTGGCTGTCCACACCTGTTTTCAAGTATTCGGGGTGGATCTCAAACGTGCGCACCAAAAGTTCGGGCTCCTTAACAAAATAAGCGGAGCAGTCAAAGTTAGTCAGCATCCACTTATGCGGATTGAATACAAAGGAATCCGCATATTCTATGCCCTTGAACATCCACCTTTTTTCAGGAAGCACGGAAGCTGTACCTGCATAAGCCGCATCCACATGAAGCCAGACATCATGACGCCTGCATATCTCTCCGATCTTATCCAGAGGATCTATGGCAGAAGAAGAAGTCGTCCCAACAGTTGCGATAACACAGCATGGTCTCAATCCTTCCTTCAGGTCGCCCGATATGGATTCCTCAAGTTCTTCCGGAATCATGGCATAATCTTTATCTGTGGAGATATGTCTTATATTTTCTTTTCCAAAACCGGCGATCTTAGCCCCTTTTTCCACACTCGAGTGAGATTCATCGGAACAATAAACCACAAGAGGTTCTTGAAATCCTTTCACATTACTTTTGAATCCAGTGGCTTTTTCCCTTGCGGTCAACAAAGCTACCAGAGAAGAAGTGGATGCTGTATCCTGGATGACCCCTGCCATTCCCTTTGGCAGGCCAAGCATTGACTTCAGCCACTCCATCACCACTTCTTCCAGCTCTTCAGCAGCCGGCGAGGTTTCCCATATCATACACTGTGCCCCCATCCCGGCTGTCAGCAGTTCAGCCAAGACCGAAGGGGGACTGTTGTTTGCCGGAAAGTAAGCAAACCAGGAGGGGTGCTGCCAATGCGTCATGCCGGGAAGTATTTTCTTCTTGAAATCATCGAAAATCCTATCAAGGGATTCACCTTTCCCGGGAGCTTCTTTAGGAAGCTTCTGTTTGATCTCTCCAGGATTTACATCAGGGCAAATCCGGTAATCACCGACATTGTCCAAATAACCAGCAACCCAATCAATGAATTCATACCCATACTTCCGGAATGTTTCTTTGTCCATGACTCACTCCTATTGGAAAAGTATATCAATAACCTTTAACCTAATCTATTTATAAAAAAAATGCAAAAAAGTCTCTATTAGCCCGTAATTCCTGTGAATTATGCTCAAAAACAGGGTTTTTTTTATTTATAATTTTTTTTTCTTGAAATCTATTATTTATCTGTGTTATAATAATAGAAAGTCATAAATAAGTTAAAGGGGAAAAAGAAGAATCCAAAAGAACGTCATCCTATTTTGTTCTTTATCAATGGGTTACACAGAAAAAAAAACCAGAAAACAACCCAATCCAATGCCTCGGCCTCTCAAATCCAACCTCAAAAAAGGACGGGTATTTTAAAAAATCGCAGTCTATTGCCATTTTTCCTTGAAATGGAATAACTATTTCAAAAAAAACGCAACTTTTATTTAAATTCAGGCGTATATATTAGTGAAGATGCTAAAAATGAAAAAAATCCTCTTTTTTACCCCTCCTTTTTTCATGGGATTTCAAATGGATAGACCCTAACCTTTATTCCATCCCCATCAAGCCGCCTGTTTCCATCAAGGAAACGGGCGGCTTGCCTCTTATTCCTTTATTCCAGCTCCTCTCCGGTGGTTGTTCTCAGAAGGCCTCCGTGTTTCACGTTTTTCGTGCTTTGAAGCAGATCCGAAATCTTTTCTATCTCCCGGCTTTTCCCTTTTAATATAACCACTTCAAGGCAGTTATGGGGATCCAAATGAATATGGGTAGCACTAACGATGGCCCCTATGTGCTCGTGCTGGATATGATTCAATTTCTCCGTGATTTCGCTTTTTTCATGATTATAAACAAGACTGAGTATGCCGACGATCTCTTTGTCTTCATCTTTCCAATCCTGTTTAACCAACCGGTTTCTTATCAAATCCCTTATGGCCTCCGAACGGTTTTTATAACCGATTCTTTTCAGTAAAGCATCGAACTTAACCAGAAGTTCGTCTTCAAGCGACACTCCGAAACGGGTAACTTTACTCATCACTTTGCTCCCAAGTGAATTCACCGACATAATACATTCAAAATAGATTTAAAGCAAAATAAATTAATACAAACATTTTTCTCTCTTGACAAATATCACACAAAAAAGCAAAAATGTTTTACACTTTACATTACCAAGACTTAGTGCTCTCAATAAATGGATATGGAGCCAAAGAGAGTGCCTTGAAAATCAGTGATCGAAAGAAAAACCAGAAAAAGATCGTGCCGTATTCTTCCCTGTCTTTCCCTGCTCCTTCTTGTTTTTCCGTTTTTATATGCGGGCAACCTGTTTGTTTTGGAATCTGATCCGGTACGCGCAAAAACCCCCTCCTCCCCCGAATACAAGAGGATCATCTGTGCCGCTCCAAGTGTGACAGAAATCGTGTTTGCTCTCGGTCTGGGAGATAGAGTGGTTGGGATCAGCCATTTTACTGTTTATCCTCAGGAAGCAAAGGAAAAAACCAGCATCGGGGGGCTCATTAATCCCAGTAAAGAACGCATTACGGCCCTGAGGCCTGACCTGGTCATAACTCAGGGAAAACACGAATCCCTGGCTGAACTCTGCAAAAAACTGCATATACCCTTTCTCTCCTTAAAAATAGAGAACCTCAAAGACATTGAGCGGGCTGTTCTCAAACTCGGAAACTTACTGGGAGCCTCCAGTGAGGCTCAAGATCTGAGCCAAAAAATCAAAAAGGAAATATCCGCCCTTTCCTCCCTGGCAGATTCTCTGCCCAAAAAGAAAGTCTTTCTCTGCCTCAGCCACACGCCTGGTGACCTGACGGGACTGATGACCACAGGGAAAGGAACATTTCTTAATGAGATCATTGAAATGGCCGGAGGCACTAATATCTTCTCTGATTTAAAAGACCGCTATCCGAGAATCTCCAAAGAATCCCTCATTATGCGGGAACCTGATATCATCATTGAAATCTATGCCAAGGGGTTGAATTCAAACCAGCAGCAGCTCCTGCGTAAAGACTGGGACCGTCTGGCTGTTCTTCCCGCAGTTCAGAGCAGCCGCATTTACTTTCTCACAGATAATTACCTCCTGATCCCGGGAGTTAGGGCCCACCTTATTCTCAAAAAGTTATTACAAACCATACATCCGGAGGTCACATTCGACCATGATTGAGCTCCGTCATATCGTTCACCGGTTCCCCGGCTCAGAGTGGAAGCTAGATATCCCTGACCTTACGATCCAAGCCTCAGAAATACTGGGCATCATAGGCCCCAATGGATCCGGAAAAAGCACTCTCCTTCGAATTGCTGCAGGTATTATCAAGCCTTTAGAAGGAACCGTGTGGCTGTCCGGTAACAAAATAATCAACCTCAAACGGAAAGAGATTGCAAAAAAAATAGGTTATTTACCGCAGGAAACAGGAAGCGAATATGATTACACAGTGGAAGAGCTGGTCCGGATGGGAAGGTACTCCCATACGGGAACTTTCGGTGGCCTTGGCTTGTTAGACTTGAAACGAGTCAGGGACTCTCTCAAATCCACTGATATGGAGAAAATGTCGGAAAGAAGGCTTTCTCAGCTATCAGGAGGTGAGAAGAAAAGAGCGTTTCTTGCCTCTGTCCTGGCCCAAAGTCCTGACATACTTTTACTGGATGAGCCCACGAGCTCTCTGGATATTCACAGACAGGTTCGATTTTTCCACCTTCTGCGTCGCCTCACCAACCAGGGAATGGGCGTGGCTGTGGTCACGCATGATGTGAACTTTGCTTCCTTGTTCTGCCAAAAACTTGTTTTTCTCTCAAATGGAGAACTTCTTTCCATAGGAAAACCGGAAAAAGTGATATCCGAGAAAAACATAAAGCAAGTATACGGGGAGGATGTGCTCTTAGGCAGGCATCCGGAGACAGATGACCCCTATCTGCTGCCCAGGCTTTTCTTAAAAAAAACAAAATGAATAAAAAAACAATCGTTATCTATGCCCTGTTGTTTTGTGTGGTGGCTGTTATTTCACCCTGGATAGGATCTGAATCCATCACACCTGCCGATGTGTTCGGTGGGCATTCGGGAACCTTAACGCCTGCCCGAGAAATCTTTTGGTTTCAGAGAATCCCCAGGGTGCTGCTGGCCCTTATTGCCGGAGGGGCTCTTGCCTTGACAGGTGCAGCCTTTCAGGTCCTTTTCCGCAACCCTCTGGTTGAGCCATTCACTCTCGGCATCAGCGGGAGTTCCTCTTTAGGAGCTTTTATCACCATCTTATTCCCGTCCCTCTGGCTGAGATGGGGTCCGTTCAGCTCTGTGCAGCTTTTTGCTGCTCTGGGAGCCGGAGTCTGCCTTTTTCTTATCTATACTCTGTCTAACCGGCCGGAAGGTGTCTCCATATACACTCTTCTCCTCGCCGGAGTCACCATAAGCATCATATGCAGCGGCGCCATCCTTCTGCTGACCTATTTTTCAGACCCTCACTCTCTTGTCGTATTCCAGCACTGGATGATGGGAGGGATCGACATTATAGGTTACCAGAGCCTTTTTTCCTTATCACCCCTTCTCCTCCCGGCCATGGCTGTTTTGTTCTATTATTCCAAGGAGCTCAACCACATGGCCCTGACTGATGAAATGGCCATGGGACACGGAGTAGATATCAAACTAGTCCGCAGAAACGTATTCATAGCAGGAGGGCTTGCAGCGGCTTCTGTGGTCTCTATTGTAGGGCCTATCGGCTTTGTTGGGCTTATTGTTCCCCATGCTGTTAGGCGTATCAGCGGGCTGGATCAGCGAATCGTTCTCCCCTGCTCCTTTTTCCTTGGCGGAGCCTCTCTGGCTCTGTGCGATGCAGCGGCACGGACCATCATCGCTCCCACGGAACTTCCGGTCGGGATCATCACCGCCGTGATCGGAGGGCCTCTCTTTATCCGTCTCCTCGTCTCCCGCCGCCTCCATAAATTATAAATAACTGGGATCTTTGACAATTCATTAAAAATCCCATTTAATAAAATCATGTTCCCGGAAAACCTCAGATACCGCAAATTCAGCCCCTATCTTAAAAATAAGTTTGGCTGCCGGGTCTATAAGATATCTCTGGATGCGGGCCTGAGCTGCCCCAACCGTGACGGCACTTTCAGCACTCGGGGCTGTGTTTTCTGTGACCCTTCCGGGGGATCGGGGCGAAAACCCGAAAGCCGGCCCGAATCCCTATCCAGACAGATCTCCTCCGGCATACAGGGACTGAGAAAAAAATACAAAGCAGATAAATTCATCGCTTATTTTCAGACGTTCACAAATACGTACGGCTCCCTGGACGAGCTGAAAAAGCTCTATCAGGATGCGGTCCGGCACCCGGATGTGATAGGACTTTCCATTGCCACCCGGCCTGACTGTCTGAACAAAGACATCCTTGATGTGATCGAGGATTATTCCAAAAATTACTTTATATGGATCGAATTAGGAGTCCAGTCTATTCATAAAAAAAGCCTTGACTACATGAACCGGGGGCACGGCCTGTCTGAAACAAAGCATGCCCTTCTGTCTCTGAAAAACCGGCGCATAAACGTGTGCGCTCATTTTATACTGGGGCTTCCCGGAGAAAGTCTTGAAGATATGGCAGAGACAGCCAGAGTTATCTCCGAACTGGGTATTCAGGCAGCCAAACTCCACATGCTCTATGTGGCCCGAAACTCACAGCTGGAAAAGGAATACAGAAAAGGAAAAGTCCCCCTGCTTACAAAAGAACAGTATGTTCAGGCGGCGGTTCATTTTCTGGAGCATCTTTCTCCGGACGTGGTCATACAGAGACTGGTGAGCGAAGCCCATACAGACCTTCTGATCGCCCCTGAATGGCTAAAAAACAAATCAGAGGTCATCCGGACAATCGAAACCGAACTGGAAGACAGCGATACCTGGCAGGGAAAAAAGCATGAAGCTCTTCTCAACAAAAAGAAAATTTGACAACCCCCTCAATATATGAAAACATGGATTTTTATTTATCCTGGATTATTCACAAGTCGAGGTTGCTGCGTCATTGCGAACGACCGTTAGGGAGTGCGGCAATCTCATTGTGATACGAAGCATTATGAGATCACCACGTCGCTTTGCTCCTCGTGATGACATTACGCTGTGGTCCTTCACCGCGAATGCCCTGCAACAAAGCAGATGCAGTGAGATCGGCTTGCCTGAAAGGTAAAAAAAATGGCGACTAAAATTGAAGAAAAAACAAACAAAAACATTTCAGTTGCCATTTTTATGAAAAGCATGTATATACTTGAAAGCAAAAAGAAAAAATGCTCGTCGCCATTTTTTTATGAATAGTGCAGGATTTTTGGTTTTAGGCCTATAAAGAGGGAAGACCGTGAAAATCGGACACAGCCCCCGCTACTGTAAGCGGTGTTAGGTCCAAAAAAAGCCACTGCCCGTAAGGGTGGGAAGGCGTTGGACAGCAGAAACCGCAAGTCAGGATACCTCGTTTGGCCCTAAAAACCCATCTTCGGGTGGAAGTTTGGGTGGTCCTGATCCACCAAAACTTTCCTCCTAGATCATATCAACCGCTTTTTTATGAGCGGAAGGAGGAAAAAGAGTGATTAAAAAATTTCTATTTTTATCATTCACCATTCCTATTCTTGTTCTGTGGGTTTTCCCGGATCAAAAGACACGGGACGCCACAGAGGAGGAACAGCAGAAACTGGAGTATAAAATCACAGTCACAGCCAACCGCATCGAAAAATCAACCAAAAAAGTCGCTGCCTCAACAACTGTTATAACAGGTGAGGAACTTGAAAAATTCAAACACAACACCCTCTATGAGGCCCTTCGGGAAATCGCCGGATTGAATACGATCCAGAGCGGTGCATCGGGCCAAACCGCCTCCTTGTTTATCAGAGGAGCTAATTCCTCTCACACTAAAATAATGCTGGACGGAACAGAGCTCAATGACCCCATGGATCCAAACCGCTCATTTGATTTCAGCCACCTGTTTGTAGAAAACATAGACCGGATTGAAATCATCAGAGGACCCCAGAGCACCTTATACGGCTCAGATGCCATGGCCGGAGTGATCCATATCATAACAAAGCAGGAACAGGGAAAACCCCGTTTCCATCTCAGCTCCATGGGAGGAACCTATGATACTTTACTGGGAAAAGGAGAGATTTCAGGGAGTACTGAGAAATTATCCTATTCACTGGGAGCTTCTTATTTCAAAACCAGCGGATTTTCCGCAGCCAGCAGCCGTTATGAAGGAAACACTGAAAAAGACGGATACCAGAACACCACTTTTTCCGGGAAACTGGGATTTCAGCTTCAGGAAAACATAGGCCTGCACTTCTCCCTGAGAAAAATTGATGCCAAAACTGATATCGATAACAGGGGCGGGGATTACGGAGATGATCCCAACAGCACCGGCGACTATGACCTCATTTTTCTGAAAGGGGGTTTCCGGGGACTTTTTATGAAAAACCGCTGGGAGACAAAAATCGATGTCTCCTATACTGATTCCCTGAGGAAATACAGCAATCCCACGGACGTACAGCACCTTTATTCCTCTGATGAATCAGAATACAAAAGCCACATCTTTAAAATTGACTTCCAAAACAATCTCTTCCTTCATAGATCCAATACTCTGATTATTGGGCTCGAGTTCTATAACGAATACGGAAGCTCTTTTTATGAATCACAGAGTCTTTACGGCCCCTATGAGAGTGAGTTTCCCGAAAAAAACGCCTCTAATATCGGGATTTATGCGCAGGACCAGATCAATCTGGACGACAGCTTTATTGCATCCGTAGGAGCCCGGCTCGACAACCACAGCACAACCGGGAATTCTTTGACCTATCAAATAGCCCCTCTTTATATTTTTGAAAACACAGGCACTAAACTCAAGGCCACTTTGGGCACAGGATTCAAAGCTCCTTCCCTTTATCAACTTTATGCGCCGGCGACTTTCTATGGCCCTGTTGGAAATGCTGACCTTCAGCCTGAAAAAACCCTGGGATGGGATGCGGGTGTCGAACAGGAATTATTCGGGGGAAAGCTTCTCATCGAAGCCACCTACTTCATGAACAGTTTTAAGGACCTTATCGATTATGACTATACCAAAGGCTATATCAATATCGGAGAAGCCTCATCCAAAGGAACAGAACTTACATTCCATTCCATTCCCGTAAAGGATATGACTTTTTCAGCCTCTTACACATGGTGTAAGGCTGTTGATGAGGGCACCGAAGAAGCTCTTTTTCGAAGACCTGAACACAAAGCATCCATGAGAATGGGTTATGATGGCCTGAATAGAACTCACATAATGGTGTCCCTGCTTTACCTGGGAGAAAGAGAAGACAATTTCTACCAAAACTACCAATCCACACGTGTGACTCTTCCGGAGTACACTCTTTTAAATGCATCCTTATCTTATGACTTATTCAAATATGCACAGTTCTTCCTGCGCTTTGACAATATCTTCGATACTGATTATGAATACATTAAAGGGTATGCGGCTCCGGGATTTTCTTTGTATGGAGGGCTAAACCTGAATTATTAATTTTCCGATTGACTAACAATCAGTTTTTCTGTAGCCTATACGGAAAATAGGCATGATCATTAAAAAGAAAAACCTAATTATCTTTGCTTCTCTGCTTGTGTTTTTTATCTTGACTCTTGGAATAAACTTCTTCCATACGGAAAAAACACCTCAGGAATCAAAGGATTGTCCTGCATGCCACTTTCAAAACTCCATTTTTATGACCGCTCAAATAGATTTTTATCACCATCCGGAACTATCCCTTATCGAAATTTTCACATCATGCCAGATCATTCCCTATCATAATCTGATATATATAAAACCATCCACGCGATCTCCTCCTAACGCCTCCTTCGTTTAAAACTTTGATCATAGTTTTAAAACTTCATTCAACTCTTTGAGGAGGTGCTGTCAATGAATAAAAAATTGTTTATCCTGTTTCTTGTGAGCGCTGTCTTCATTTCAGGCATTTATGGAAAAGATGCGAATGACCAAGCCCTTACTCTGGAACAGTGCGTCAATATTGCCATGGAAAACAATCCGCTTGTGATATCCTCTTACCAGCAGTATCAAGCTTCTTTAGCCAGAGTCAATCAGGCTAAGGCGATCCCTCAACCCTCTATCGACTGGGATTCTGACCTTCAGCCTCATTTTTTTGATTTTAAAAACACAGGGGAATGGTATTTCGGTGTCAGTGAATCCTTGGAATTCCCTGGAAAAAGACATTTGAGAGGCAAAATCGCCTCAAAAGAATCAGACCAGATATATGAAGAAATAGAGCTTTTGAAACTCGACATTACTTTTCAGGTCAAAGAAGCCTTTTACGCCCTTCTCCTGGCACAGAGAACATACCAGTACATTGAGCAGAACCTGGAGCTGTCAAATGACTTTCTTGAAAAAACTAAACTCAAATTTGACGCGGGTGATATAGCGAGAGTCGAAGTGCTCAGAGCCAGCGTCGAGGCAGCCAAAGCAGCCAATGAACTGAGAAGGACTTCCAATGAGGTCCGATTAGCCAAAGCCCGTTTGAACTATCTCATGGCGAGAAAAAAATACTCTCCTCTTGAAATAAAAGGTGAGTTCATTAAAGAGCCTCTTATCCTGGATCTGGAAACACTGAAAAAACAGGCTCTGTCTTTTCGGCCAGAGGTCAAAAGCATTAAACACGCCATAGAAGGCCAAAATCTTCAAAAAAAACAAGCAGTAATGAGCTATCTGCCGGATTTTGACCTGGGAGTGAACAGACATAAAGTCCAAGGCGAAGGCCAGTGGTGGGACGTTACTATATCCTTTCCCATTCCTCTTTTCTTTTGGCAGCCTGCCAAAGGCCAGATCGCAGAAGCTCAAGCCAACGTCAATTCTTTAAACAGCGAATTCGAGCACGCAAAGAACACCATTTCTCTTGAAGTCGAAGAATCTTATATGAATGCCGAATTTGCGAGCAACCAGATAAAACTGTTCGAAGAAGAGATATTAACCCAGGCCGAAGAAGCCTATAATATGTTTCTTTTCAGTTACCAGGAAGGAGAAATCGGAGGGATTGAATTGATCGAATCCCGCCGGACTTTGATCCAGGCCAGGACATCTTATGCTGATGCCCTTTATAATTATGGAGTGGCATTAGCTTCACTTGAAAAGTCCGTAGGCCAGGGATTAAAAGGAGAAAACCAATGAATAAAAAATATATGCTGTTTTGCCTTGCTCTTATTTTTCTTTTCTTTATAGTGCTTGTTCCAAGCTGTGCCAAAAAAGAAGGCGATTCTGAACAAACAGATGCACCGGAGATCCCAGGTAAAGTCGAATCATTAAACTCGCCTGCGGCAGGAGGAAGAGGCCTGGGCATAAAAAACACGGGAGTCAGAAGGGGATACGGTCGAAAAGCAGGGGGAAGAGCCCTCAACAGAGGTGATGGGATAACTCTTACTGAAGAAGAAAAAAATTTCGTTAATATAGAAACCTCTGTCGCTCAATTAAGATCCATAAAAACAACTCTATCCGCTCCCGGGAAAGTCATCGCCCAACCTCAAAGAAAAGCTATAGTGAGCTATGCTTTCTCAGCAAGAGTCGCCCAGATCCATGTCCAACTCGGCGATTGGGTCAACCCCGGAGAAAAAGTCATCACCCTTGAAAGTGAGGAAGTGGGAAATGCCCTCTCTGAATACTATAAGGCTATGGCAGATCATGAACTGGCAAAGGTGAGTTCTGAAAGAGAAAAAAATCTTTTTGACCGGGGCGTGGGACCAAAAAAAGAATTCCTTAAAGCCGAATCTGACCTTAAAGTGGCTGAAGCCAATTTGGAAGCAGCTGAAAAGAAGCTTCATGTGCTCGGATTTACCGAAGAACAGGTCAAAAAAATCTCCGAAACGCATCAGATCAAACCCACTATCACACTCTACTCCCCGATCCGCGGAAAAATCATTGAAAGGAATGTGGTGATGGGCACCATGATAGATCAATCAACAGAAATTCTCGTCATACTGGATCCTACGGTTCTCTGTGTGGATGCGGATATCTATGAAAAAGACATCTCAAAAATCAAAATCGGCCAGCAGGTTGAAGTGGTGGTCCCTGCTTATCCGGAAGAAAAATTCTTCGGGACCGTTATGTACATAAGCGATGTCTTAAACGAAGAAACCCGCACCATAACCGTCCGGACAGAAGTTAAAAACACGGATATGAAACTTAAAGCCGGGATGCTGGCCAGTATTAAAATAACTCTCAATCGTCAGAACCTGGCCCTGGCCGTTCCCGCCGAATGCATTTTGGAAGACCAGGGTGAAGAGATCGTCTTCATTAAAAAATATGAAGAGTTTTTCCTCCAGGTCGTTGAGACCGGAGCCAAGGAAAACGGCTATGTCGAAATCACACAAGGATTATCAGAAGGTGATGAAGTGGTGAGTAAAGGAAATTACCAGCTCAAATCCAAACTCTATGAAGAGATTTTGAAAAAAGGACACATCCATTAATAACGAACGGAGATAAAAAATGATAGACAGATTCATCAATTTTGCTCTAAAACACCGGCTCCTTACCATGTTGATCATATTACTGGTCTCCATATTGGGTGTTTTTACTTACATGAGAATGCCCAAGGATATCTATCCTGACCTGAATGCTCCCCTGGTCACTATCATAACTGAAAATGAGGGCATGGCTGCTGAAGATGTGGAACGCCTGATCACGTTTCCTCTGGAAAGCCTGCTCAACGGAGCTCCTCAAGTGACCCGAGTGCGGTCAGAATCAGCCACAGGTGATTCTGTGATCACCGTGGAATTTGACTGGGGAACAGACATATATCTCGCCCGCCAGATCGTCTCCAGTAAACTGGAACTCATTGCCGGCCGTCTTCCCATCGGCACCTCTCATCCCATCCTGGGCCCTGTCTCGTCAA
The DNA here is from genome assembly GCA_964611275.1 of uncultured Eubacteriales bacterium. Taxonomy (GTDB): domain Bacteria; phylum Acidobacteriota; class Aminicenantia; order Aminicenantales; family Aminicenantaceae; genus WJMT01. The sequence continues at coordinate 12,131 of CAZSZS010000156.1, read as the reverse complement.
GGATGGGAGAAATCTTTGAGTTCGCTGTAGTGGGCGAAGACACGGATCCCATGGAACTCCGGTCAGTAGCTGACTGGACGGTTCGCTACAGGCTTCAGGGAGTGGAAGGGGTTTCGTTCGTTATCAACCTGGGCGGTTTCATCAAGCAATTCCAGGTATTCCTGAACCCGGAAATGCTCAGGCACTACAACATTACCATCAAAGAGATCAAAGAGGCCATAGAAAACAGCAACCGCAATTTTTCTGGGGGTATCATAAGGAAAAAAAGTCAGGAATCCCTTATAAAAGGGATCGGCCGTATTGAAACCATCGAACATATAGAAAACACGGTCATCACATCCAGAAACAATGTCCCCATATATGTCCGGGATGTGGCAGAGGTCAAAATCGGCCGAAAATTCAGAAGGGAATCCGGGAGTCACAATGCCCAGGAATCCGTATATGTCACGGTTGAGAAACAGTACGGCGGGGATACTTTGAGAACCATAAAAAACATCAAGGAAGCACTCGATGAAATAGCCGGCGACCTCCCTGAAAAAATAAATATCAAAGCCTTCTATGACCAGTCCACACTCATCATCAAATCCATCCGCCACGTTGAAATCACCATGCTGGAGGGAGCCATCCTCATTGTTCTGGTAATGCTTCTTTTTATGTGGAACATAAGAAGTTCTTTGATCGCATCGCTGACCATTCCTTTTTCCATACTGATCGCACTGGTCCTTATGGGATTCTTTGACATAAATCTGACTGTCATGTCCATAGGAGGTCTTGCCATTGGCATTGGAAAAGTGTCGAACGGCTCTATCATTATGGTAGAAAACATATACCGCGTGCTTCGAGAAAAGAAAGGCCAGGCCTCTACCATACAGCTGACCTCCGAGGCCGCCCGAGATGTAGGAAAATATCTTTTCTCGGCAAACATCATTATCATTCTTGTGTTTCTCCCCCTCCTTACCCTAAAAGGAATAGAAGGGGCTATGTTCAAGCCCACGGCCTTTGCTGTGGCTGCCGCCCTCCTTGGGTCTCTTTTGTTAAACCTGACCTTAAAACCCATCCTGGCTACTTATCTGCTTACGGAAAAACACATCAAAGAAAGAAAAAATCCTGTGACAGATTTCCTGGCTCCCAAATATAATGCCATACTCAAAGGTGCTTTAAAGCACAAAAAAATAATACTCGCAGTATTCCTTGGGCTTATTATTATAGCCGCCATTTCCTTTAATTTCCTGGGTAAAGAATTTGTCCCGCCTCTTGATGAAGGGGCTATCATGGCTTCAACGGTCATGCTTCCCGAGACATCTCTGGACGAGTCTGTTCGAATGGGCACTCAGGTCGAAAAAATCTTTCTTTCCTTTCCTGAAGTCATATCCGTATCCAGAACCACAGGGACTGCGGAAGGCTCGGAACACCTCCATCCTGTCAACCACAGTCATTACAATATCGAACTTGTACCCAGAGAAAAAAGAAAAAGGGGATTTGAACAGCTGACTCAGGCCATGAGGGAGGAACTGGACAAAATTCCGGGCCTAGCTTACATATTCGAACAGCCTATTCAAAACAAACTGGCTGAGATGCTGACCGGAGCCGAAGGAGAGCTGTCCATCAAACTCTTCGGGAGTGATCTGGATGTTTTGAATGAAAAAATCGAAGAAATCAGGAATGTGGTCGCGGATATCAAGGGAGTCGCGGATCTGCAGATCGAACAAACCACAGGTATTCCTCAAGTCATTATCAGAGCTGATAGAGAGAAACTGGCCCGCTACGGAATTCCCGTAGGAGACGTAGCTGACCTGGTTGAGACGGCCTTAAACGGAATAGAGGTGACGGACATATATGAAAAAGACAGGATCACGTCTCTTTTGATCAGGCTGCCCGAAAAATACAGAAAAGATGAAGAGGCCATAGAGAACCTTCTTATAGATGCACCTAACGGTGAACGGATCCCCCTTTCTCAGCTTTCTGAAATAAGCAAAGGCGAGGGCCCTCAAACCATTTTTCGCGAGAACCTCATGAGACGCAAGATCATCCTCTGCAACCTCACTAAACGGGACATCGGAAGTTTTGTGGAAGAAACCAAACAAAGAATATCAGACCAGGTCATTCTCCCTGTTGGATATCATGTCACGTTCGGCGGTCAGTTTGAGAGTCAACAAAGGGCCTTGGGCCATCTCGCCACTCTGCTCCTGGTAGTGATCCTGATCATATTTGTCATCCTTTTTTCTTCCTTTAACTCTCTCTGGCAGGCTTTTCTTATCATCCTGAACATTCCGACAACCCTGGTGGGAGGCATCCTGGCGCTTCTCATAGCCGGAGAGACTCTGAATGTTTCCTCCACCATCGGGCTGATCGCTCTGTTCGGGATCTGCGTTCAAAACGATATCATCCTGGTAGCCAAGATAAACGATTTCAGAAAACAGGGACTCTCCTTAAGAGACGCTGTGATAAAAGGAGCCATAACCAAATTCCGTCCCATTATTATGACTGACATGGTCATGATCGTGGCGCTTCTTCCTATGGTGTTGAGTGTGTCCACGGGTTCGGAACTCCATAGACCTCTGGCTGTAGTTTATGTGGGAGGTTTTTTCTTTGCCATTGTCCTGAGGCTGATCGTCGTTCCTGTGCTTTATGAAGTCTTAGGAACCTTCAGCATGAAAAGGAAGGCAGCTCATCAATGATAAATGCCATGGAACCCGGTGATAGGATCGCCGCTCTTCTTTAGGAATGGCTCTTAGTATTTAGAAAATCACAGGCCAGCCCTGTCATGAGCGCGGTTCCCTGACTGAGAGCGCTTTCATCTATGTCGAATTTCGGGTGATGATGCGAGTATTCCTGCCCGTCTCCGGCCCCGAGAAAAAGAAAGGCGCCGGGGACCTTCTGTAAATAATAGGCAAAATCCTCTCCTCCCATAACCTGAGCGATGTCTTTTATTTTATCCTTCCCTAAAATCTTCCCTACTGTTTCCAGCACGAAATCCACCATCTCATCATGATTTACAAGGGGAGGGAAACCTTTTTTATACCGGAAGTCAGCAAAAGCCCCGAAAGCCCGGCAGGTGTTTTTTGCGATCTCATAAATCCTCTGCTGTGCATTCTCCTGTACTTCAGGCTCAAATGTCCGCACCGTTCCCGTAAGTTTGACTTCCTGTGGAATGATATTGTAAACAGTTCCTCCATTGATGGTCCCAAAGGATACTACCAGGGGCTTTAAAGGATCTGTGTTCCGGCTCACCACGCTTTGTAAATTCACCACCATCTGAGAGGCGACAAAAATGGGATCCACAGTCATATGAGGTGTTGAGCCGTGTCCTGCCTTTCCTCTGACTGTGATATCAAAGTTATCAGCTTGAGCCATCATAGGTCCTTTTACAATGCCAACACTGCCTGTAGGAAGAGGCTGCCAGAGATGAAGCCCGAATATGGCATCCACTCCATCCAGAGCTCCTTCCTCTACCATTTTTTTGGCGCCCCCTGGAGGAAGCTCTTCAGCAGGCTGAAACAAAAACACGACTTTCCCTGAAAACTGATCCCTCTTTTTAGCCAGAACACTGACCACACCCATGAGTATCGCCATGTGGCCGTCATGCCCGCACACATGAGCTACGCCTGAGTTTTTAGAAATGTAATCCTTGTCCCCTTCCTCCTGTATGGGAAGCGCATCTATGTCAGCGCGAAGAGCCACCACTTTCTCTCCCGGTTTCCCTTCGAGCTCCGCTCTCAAACCGGTTTTAGCCAATTTCTTTACCGGAAGCCCCAGCTCCTTTAAAAATTCATGAATTTTGCGGGAAGTCCGCTCTTCCTTAAAAGCTGTTTCCGGATGGCGGTGAAAATCCCTTCTCCAATCCCTCAAACGGCTTTCTAATTTTTTTGCCTCGCTTTTTATTTCTTCATACACGCCATCCATGAATTCCTCCTTTATAAAGACATGTTCTTATTGTCTACCTGCGCCTGCGCAAAATCAAGAAAAAACAGTTCCTTACCATCATAGAGGAGGGATTCTTTAGTTTAGAAGGGTATCATCATTCATACTTCAAGGAATCAATAGGACGGGCAGCGGCTGCTTTAAAGGACTGATAGCTCACTGTCGTCAGGGCAACAAACAAGACAAGAACAGCGGAAAAAATAAAAACTCCCAAGCCGATGTCTGCCCTGTAGGCAAAATTCTGCAGCCATTTTTTCATGGCAAAGTAGGCTGCCGGCCAGGCAATGATATTGGCTATGAGCACCCATTTCGTAAATTCTTTGTTCAACAACAGAACAACACCTGATACTGAAGCACCCAGGACTTTGCGTATTCCGATCTCCTTGGTTCTCTGTTCTGTAGTAAAAGATGAGAGGCCAAACAGGCCGAGACAGGAAATAAAAACAGCCAGGATCGTTACATAGACTATGATATTACCGGTAAGCTGTTCAGTCCTGTAGAGACTGTCAAGTTCTTCATCCAGAAACTGGTATTTAAAAGGATAATCTGGTACAAATTCTTTGATCTTCCCTTCAATATACCCCAGAGTGGCGGGAATGTTTTCAGATTTTATCCTGATGCTCATGCGGCCGTACCATTCAGGCCAGATAATCAGGACAAAAGGGCTGATTGTATTATGGAGAGATTCGGTATGAAAGTCTTTTATGACTCCGATTATCTCACCCTGTCTTTCCCAGACTGAAAACCTCTTTCCCAGGGGCGATTCCATTCCCATGGCATTAACAGCGGCCTCGTTGACAACAAATCCTTGAGAAGCATCGGCAGGGAATTCCTTTGAAAAAAACCTTCCCTGAGCCATCTCCATTCGGAATGTATCCATATAATCATAATCAACCATCCTGACGCCAAATCCCACTTCCTCCTTTTCACTTTTGCCCTCCCAGTTGACTTCATCAGTTGAGTTGCTCCACATAACCGGTGTCCTGTCAGTTGCCGTCACATTGATAATACTCGGATTCTGTAAAAGCTCGGATTTAATGGCTTTATGTTTTTGTTTGAATTCCCCTCTCATACGCATATGTATTATTTGCTCTTTTCCAAATCCCAAATCTGTTTTTTGAATAAAATTGAGCTGCTTGTAAACAACCAAAGTGCATACTAAAAAAAATATCGAAAGTGAAAACTGCATAACCACAAGGACTCTTCTTAAGGTATGACCTTTGAGAAGACCGCCGGACCCACTGAAAAAATGACCTTTTAATACGGAAACAGGATCAAATGCCGACAGAAAAAACGCGGGATAGCTTCCTGAGATGATACCTGTCAAGACAGCAGCTCCGAGTAAGCTCAGGAACAGGCTGCCTGAGTAACACATCTCTATTTGTCTCCCTAGGACGCGGTTAAACAGAGGGAGGAATAATTCAACGATAACAATGGCTAGAATGAGTGCCCCAAGAGACAGAAGAATATACTCACTGAGGAACTGCCTCACAAGCTGCCAACGGTCGGATCCCATGACCTTTTTTATTCCCACTTCTTTAAACCGTTTGGATGAACGGGCAGTGGACAGGTTCATGAAATTAATGCAGGCAAGGAGCAGTGTAAATATTCCCAGTGCAGAAAAGATGTATATATAGACAATAAGTCCTCCTCCTCCCAGGGAATAAAGGTGAATTTTATTGAGCGGCTGTAGATAGAGATTTTCAATGGAGGTCGGATTATGTTCTTTGATAACGCCTGATATTTTCCCGCTTAATTCCTTATAGGAGCTCCCTTCGTGAAGAAGAACGTATGTATAACACATATTGTTTCCCCATCCCTCTTCCAGGAACGGGAAAACTTGACAGGGGAAGAGAAAATCAAACCTGAGATGTGAATGGAGAGGGGGATTCTCTATAACGGCGGATACTACAAAATCACGGTTTTCAAAACGTATGGTCTGCCCTATCGGATCATCAAGATTAAAAAGCCTCTCAGCAAGATCCCGGGTGACGACGATAGAATGAGTATGAGAGAACGCAGTTTCCTCATTTCCCTCGATAAAAGGGAAAGTGAATATCCTGAAGAAGGAGGGATCTACGGCAGCTCCGGCACTGAGAAAGCTTTTTTCGTCATAGGTAATCTGCCATTTTTCATATCCTCCCCAATATCTCGTTGAATCAATGACCTCAGGATAGTCATTTTTCAGAACCGCTGCTAGGGGGCCGGGGGTAACCTGGTTGTGATCGGTCGCGCCGCTTGAATACTGCCAGGTCTCTACAACCCTATAGATATTTTTGGCTCTCTCATGAAATCGATCAAAACTCCATTCATCCTTAATCCACAAAAAGATGATGATACAGCAGGCCATGGCTACAGCCAGCCCAGTTACGTTAATAAATGTATAACTCTTCTGTCTAAATATGCCTCTCAGGGCAATTTTTAGATGCGCTTTTAACACGATTCCCTCCTCATTCTCTAGAATGCAAGAAGTATGCCAATATTACTGAATAGAGAGAAGCTGTCCTTTGAAGAGACACTTATCCGGCAAAAATGTTCGCTCACGAACACAATATGTATGATAGCGAACAGTGGACTCCCTTAACTTGACATTGATTCCTTTCATATCTATAATCCAGCAGGAAATTTGTTTTCACCTCTTTCCTGAAAATTTTTTGGCTTGCCGTTGTATTCTTATTGTAGTATTATTTTATTACCCATCGGGCATTTTAAGGCTGTTGGAGATTCCCATATTTATGAACATGGGTCAAAACACAAAAAAGGAACGGACTGATGAAAAAAACAGCAATCCTGCTCTTTATTTGTTCTCTCTTTTCTCTGCACGGAGTTATCTGCGCTGAAGGAAACGAAGAGAAGACTGTATCAGCAGGCTCTCTTCTGAATCTTAGTGGATATATGCAAACCATGTATTCTTCAGCTGAAGACAGCACAGACAGCTTCCGTATAAAGAAAGCCAGGTTAAAGCTTAATGGCGAAATTTTCAAAAACCTTCACTATAACCTCCAGATCGATGCCGTAAAAAGCCCCTGCCTTCTCGATGCAACCGTGGAATTTCCTTTCTCCCCTTTGGCAAATCTTGTCTTCGGTCAGTTCAAAGTGCCTTTCAGCCTGGAAAATCTCACATCCAGCTCTTCCCTTGACACCATCAACCGCTCCCAGACCGTGGAGAGGCTCTGCCCGGGAAGAGATATCAGGTCTTCAGGGAGAGACATAGGATTGGCTGTAAACGGAAAGTTCAAAAATCTGGAATACACATTCGGGATATTCAACGGCTCCGGCATAAACCAGGTAGATAACAATGAAAACAAAGACATCTCAGCAAGAGTGGTTTTCTTTCCTTTTGAATCCTTGTCTCTGGGCATCTCCCATTACAACGGAAGACACAGTCCGGACGAAGGTGCTGAGCCCTTTGCCAAAACAAGGACAGGACTGGAAACAGCCGCTATAATAGGAAGATTTTCCTTAAAAAGCGAGATTATTTTCGCCAGAGACGCCGAAGTGAATAAGACCGGATGGTACCTCCAGGGCGGATTCTTTCCATCAAAGCCCATTCAAACGGTCATAAGATATGATTTTCTTGACGGGGATAGGGATACAGGGGGGGACAGGATCATTGTTCTGACCTTTGGTCTAAACTATTTCTTTTCAAAAAAAACAAAGCTGCAGGTCAATTACGAATTTCATGGTGAAGAGGAAAACAAAATATCCAACAACGTCCTTCTGGCCCAATTCCAGATCGGCTTTTAGCTGCACACTCTTTTCCTTAAGAGATACTCGATATGTGCTTTTGAACCACCCGGCCGGATAGGCGAAATGATTTTTTTTATCTGCGGGTGCTGCCTTCTCCGAGGCTGCCTAACAAATGAGCTGTCACGGAAGTCATGACTTGAGGATACAATCCCTTATCCACCACCTGAAACCGGAAAACCCGACTCGACCTTTCGGATTCCTCATAGCAAACCCGGCCGTCCCTGTCCGCATACAAAGAGACAGGTATAAATCGAAAGACTTCCACAGCCGAAGTATGTATTTTTATCAAATCCTGCGGCACGGAAATCCACTCTCCCTGTCTCTCAATGATTTTTCGATCTGCCAGCCCAGTAAAAACCGCGGCACACCACAGGTTCCGCGTTCCTGAGAGCACCTGTTTTCTGGCTTTTTCATCCACATCCCCATACAGAAAGGCCAGACGATCCGGGGATTCCTTTTTCAAAAGGGCATAAATGAAATAATTCATCACCCGGTCCGAACAGTATCTCAAAAGATCTGATTGGGCCGCCCTCCAGAAAGATGCGTTTCCCCGGTTCTTGAAGTTCCCTCCGTCAAAACAGGGGACCCACCAGATATCCAGGCCTGAATTCATGATCCGGATAAATGCATTGGGATCCAGCCCCACATTCCACTCCCCGGTGCCGGCGCTTGCTTCTCCGATGAAGACCATCAGCCGGGAGACCTGCTGCCTGAAAAGGGCCGGTTCCCTGTTGAAGGCAGCAGCCACATCACGAAGGCTTCCCACTGTGACAACGCTCACCCGGTCTTCGGAATTTCTGAGGATATCCAGAATCAAACCTACGCCATCCTGGTATTTTTCTTCCTGATCAGAGGCCTTATCATCCGGACTCTTCAAAGGTTCGGAAAGCCCCACAGCCCAGGGAATATTTCTTTCTGTCAGCTCATTCATCTGCTCCACAGGGATATATCCCGGACTTTTTTCCTGTTTTTTCCCCTGGTCCAGAACGATCCCCCGGATATCCAGCTCTTCCAGAGCATAAAGCGCGGCCAGGTCAAAATGGTCGTCCGGATCATCATGAGGATGGAAAAGATCTGTACAGTATAGAACCGGTATTTTTTTCCTCGAAGGATTCCGGCTTGGAGAGCACCCTTGAACAAAGAAAAAACAAGCCACACTTAAAAATAAAATTCCCATCCACGCTCTTCTCATGAGAGTCAGTCCGTTCCCATGAGACTTTATATCCCTCTGGAAATCTTGTCAAATACTTTTCTCTCCTACAGATGAACCGCCAAAGTCACTTGAATCAGACATAAAAATTGCAGCTGGGAAGAAAAGATCAAATTTTACTTGACAGATCAATTTTATTGTAATATTGTATTAATACAATTAACATCAAGGGTAAAGCCATGATCCGATTTAAAATTGATTTTGACTCCTCGGTTGCCTTGTATCAACAGATAATTCATATCATAAAACTCGAGATACTCTCCGGAAGATTAAATAACGGGGATAAACTCCCACCTATTAGAGAACTGGCGAAAATACTGAAGATCAATCCAAATACTGTCGCAAAAGCTTATTACACTTTAGAGGAGGACGGCTTTATTCACAGCAAAAAAGGAAGCGGGAACTGGGTCCGCTGTAAAAAAATCGAGCTGGACAGCCTTCGCAAAAGAATGCTTGATGACGAATTCAAAAGCTTCCTTGAAAGGGCTTTTGACCTGGGAGCCCGTTTAGATGATATAAAAAATTTAATAAAGAGGTATTCGGATGGCAAGTCAAAGCGCGTTTGAAATCAGCAATCTCAGTCTCAAAATCGGCGGGAAAACAATTCTGAATGCAATCGATCTTGAAATCCAAAAAGGGGAAGCCGTGGTCATTGCAGGGAGAAACGGCTCGGGAAAAACCACTTTGCTCAAATGCCTTGCCGGAGTCCTCTTTCCTGATAAAGGCCGTATCGCCTATCACAAAGGACTCAGCAGAAAAGGGATCGGTTTCATCTCTGACAAAGTCAGCCTGTTTGAAAAGTACTCCATAAAGCAGGGGATTGCATTCCATAAAGATGTTTATAAGATCGATGATTTTGACCCCACTCTCATCAATGAGTTGAATCTGGATAAAGACCAAAAGATAAAAGACCTTTCTGCCGGGGAACGCATTCTGTTTCATCTTTCGCTCATTCTGTCACAGAAGCCTGAGATCCTTCTTGTCGATGAGATCATCCACGCAGCCGACCCTTATATCAGGGAAATTTTTCTGGAATCTGTTATTGACCTTTTGGAAGACCACGGGACCACCCTGGTCATGGTCAACCATACTTTTTCAGAGATTGAAAAGATACCGGAAAGGATCCTGATTATGGAGAGAGGACGGTTCATCGCGGATGAGAAAAGCGAGACCCTGGGAGAAAAGTTGAAAAAAATCATCACTGAAACAAAAATCCCTGAGGAAATCCCCTGCCTCTTCAAAAGAGAGCTCACCCATCTCAAGGAATACTATATATACCCCTTTCAAGAGGAACTAAGAAAAAAATTCCCTTATGATTATAAAAACGTCCGTCTCAATGAAATCATCAAGGCTTTTATCGGAGGCCAGTATGCTCAAAAAAGAAATCAATGACGTCTTAAAACAGGCTCTCTTTTTTGCTCTTATCATTCTTCTTCTGCCTGCTTTTCTGGTGCTCACGAAGATATATCCTGACCGTTCTTATTTGAATGCTTTTTTCCCCGTATTTCAGTTCGGATTGTTTTTCTGGGCTTTTTTTATGGGAGCCTCTCTTTTTTCCGCAGAACGCGGACAGAACGGAATGGAATACTTGCTGTCTCTTCCTCTCTCCAGATACAAGCTCATCGGTCTGAAGGTCCTTCCTAGGTTTACTAGTGTTTTGATATTCTATGGGATTTTTTTGATTCTTTTCTTTGGGCCGGGAAGCAACACCTCGGCTCTTTCACTTATTTGTTTTTCCTTCATTTATTTCTCGCTCTACTTTATATCCCTCTCTTTCTCGGCCAGCTCGGAAAATTTTCTTGTCCTCTTTGTCATCTCCTTTCTCTTCCTGTTCCTTTTTTTAGGACTGGAGTATTCGCTGTTCTGGCTGACCGTGAAATCCAAAGGGTATGTCTTTTTCACGCCTAAAATAACTCCCTTTATCACAGGCGACCTGGAACCTTTTACGGTTTTATTCCTTATTATGACAGGATCCTGTCTGCTGATCCCTTCTCTGGCTGCCTTTATCTTTTCTATAAAAAGATTCGATATCAAGCCTCCCCGGGTTCACAACAAACGGTTTGTTACAATACTGGCACCATTGCTCGTTATAGGCCTTCTGGCTTCCCTTTTCCTTTCTCACCGGATCATCCATATCGGAACCAATGATTATTACCTCACCCAAAACAACATATTGATCGAACACAATGGGTATTTTGGATTCAGGATCTATGACGGGGAAAAAGCCCATAAAATCAGGGGCTTTTATCCCTCTTTCCTGCCATTTGCCGAAGAGGGGCCTTATGTCTACGGAGGGGGTTATGACTGCATCTTCAGGGTAAACACTGCTGACTTTAATGTCGAAGAGCTTTACAGACCGCCTGAAGGAAAGAATTTCTATGGAGCCCAGAAATCCGGACAGACCATTGCGTTCCTGGAATATGGAGGGAGAAGATCTTTCGAAGGAATTGAAAAAAAGCTTGTTCTCCTGCATATCGCATCAAAAAAAATGTCCAGAATTTCCCTGGATTTTGAAGCTCTTCAAAACGGCTACATAAGGCTCATGGGAGCCGGCACACATAAAGAGAGAGATTTCTGGCTTGTGTCAACCATGGGGGCCCCCGGGAAAGGCGGACAAATTTTCAGGCTTTGGCAGGATGGGGAATTCCGGTTTGAAAAAAAGACCCGATACATACCTCTTTTTATCAGTCCGTACCTCCTCACTTACTCTGAAAAAGACATCATCATCAGTGAAGACAGAGAAGGACAATTCGAAACCATACATAAGATCCCTAACGCAAAGCGATACAGATTCATAGGCATCGGAGTCCGGCCCTGGTTCTGGTCAGAAGACAAAAACAAGCTCCGTATTAAGGAAGTCTATGGTTGGGTTCCTCCATCGAAAGAGGAGTCCGGGGAAGACACACTGTTTGCCCGGCTCAACCTGGAAACCTTTGAGATTGAAGAACTCCCAGATGTAAAGGGCTGGCCTTACTGCTTCAGCGGAGATGTGTGTTATTCGGAAGAAATAAACCTTGAGCAGAAAACTTTAGCTATTTATAGGATTCAGGAAAATCAAATCAACCTCATGCGGAAATTTAATGTCTCATTTAAAGAGACATTTCATCCATATAAAATATTCCCAAGCGGCATCGTCTTTAGCCAGGGTAAAAAAGCCAGGGTTTATGCCTTTCCGGACCTGAGAAAGACCAAATTCAAACACCTCTGATTATTTTTGTCTTAAGGCAGATCTGTCCGTTGAGTACAGCGG
>CAZSZS010000155.1:0-1544 GCA_964611275.1 uncultured Eubacteriales bacterium | reverse complement strand
TTTGTTTGTTTTTACTTTCATTTTAATCGCCATTTTTTTACCATATAGGCAAGCCGATATGAAATTCAGATATGGTCTGTGCTCCCTTCTGTCATCACGAGGAGCGAAGCGACGTGGTGATCTCATAACACTTCCGTTTTACAATGAGATTGCCGCACTCCCTTACGGTCGTTCGCAATGACATATTCAATGTCGCTACGGCCACACCTGAATTTCAGCAGGTTTACACAACCTCGACTTGTTCATCATCCAGATTAGTACAGAATCCATGGATATCGCTTCTAAAATTAAGAAAATTGACAGCGCCTTAAAAACGCTCTCGGAACACGAACATGTCTGCCGTTTGTGTCCGAGACAGTGCTCCGTAGACCGCGAAAAAAGATCAGGATACTGTTCTGCGGGAAAGGTCGCCTCCCTATCCTACTCAGGCCTTCATTTCGGGGAAGAGCCGGTATTAAGCGGGTATGAAGACTGTAATAAAGAACTGAAAAATATCCCCGGCCCTTCCGGCGGGTCAGGAACCATCTTTTTTACCGGCTGTCATCTCAAATGCCTGTACTGCCAAAACCACCAGATCAGCTGGGAAAATCAAGGGAGTGAGATCTCTATCACAGGCCTTGCCCGTAAGATACTGGAAATTCAAAAAAAGGGCGCACTAAACATTAATTTCGTATCCCCCACTCATATGATACTACCCCTATTGTCTGCCTTAAAAAAAGCCTATAAAGAGGGTCTTTCCCTTCCTTTGGTATACAATTCCTGTGGCTATGAAAGAGATATCATCCTAAGGGAACTGGAAGGAGTCATTGATATTTACCTTCCGGATATAAAATATTTATCCCCTCTTCTTTCACAACAGCTTTCAGGAGTATCTGATTATTTTGACAAGACGAAAAGAGCCATTTTAGAAATGTCGCGACAGCAGCCGGATTTGATCCTGGATAAAAACGAAACCGCACAGCGAGGCCTCATCATAAGGCATCTTGTGCTTCCCGGACAAGTCAATGATTCTAAAAAAATATTAAACTGGATAAAAAAAAATATCCCAAATTCTTATGGGCTCAGCCTTATGAGTCAGTTCTATCCGTGTTTCAAGACTCCTGTGGAATTCAGGAGGAAAATCTCTCCTGCCGAATATGAAGAAGTGGTCAAGACCGCTCAAAAGCTGGAGTTCGAACAAATCTACATCCAGCCGGAACTCTTTTTAGATGACAGACACCTCACCCCAGATTTTAAATTAAAAAATCCATTCAGATGGGAATAACTCAGTTTACTGCTTGAATCCAGCTAACAGTTCTCGAAGCTTGTTCTGTATCTTTCTGATGTTATCCGGCCCCATGCGTAACAGGTGTTTTTGAGCCTGGCTCAAATTTTCCAGTTCAGGGTCATGTAATTCAAAGGATTTAACCTTGCTTGTGAGCACAATCTTCTCTTCTATAAGAGGAACAGCAAGAAGTTCTTTTATGGCTCTTTCCAGTGTATCGTCAAAATCGGCATCAGGATAACCTAACTCTTTATATGCTTCCTGTATCAAAGGTTTGGAT
>CAZSZS010000154.1:0-5838 GCA_964611275.1 uncultured Eubacteriales bacterium | reverse complement strand
AGTGCCGAAGGTATAGGCCCTGCCTGTCATCTGTTTGATTTTTTCTCTGATTTTGACTCCATAAGCCTCATCTTTGAGCCACCATATGGCTATGAGAAAAATCTGTTCATTGATGGATAGAAATTTCAATTCACATCTCCTTAATTTTCTCTCTATCCGTACGATATTATCGTACGATTCTATATTAGAGACGCCGAGTCAAGCAGAAAGGTTGCTATTTTTTGAAAATTTAAAAGAAAATAAGAAGATAGGGGAGAAGGTCAGATGATGTTCGTCCGCAGAAGTTTCGACCATTGCTTTGAAGGTCAGTGTGTTGTTTTCACGTTTTGGTTCCATTACATCACAGTCCATTTTTTATTCACTCATACCGGAGGGAATCCACCGGGATGGATTTAGTTAGCTGACAAGATTATTTTTTTATTTTTTTTTCTCTGTACTTCGAATCTTTTTTCTTGATTTTATGTGCCATGTGCATGCTCTTGGCGAAGTTGGGCGTTTTTTCAACTTTTATTGTTTTATGGAGGCCTTTTAAAGCATTCATATGATTCAATAATTTATTTTCGATATGCCTTTCTGATAGAAGCGTAACAATATAGGTATTGAGAGAAATGTTTTCATCATCTGCTTCCTGGGAGAGTGCCGCGTGGAGACTTTTTGGCATTCGAACACGGAGCTGTCCACTGTAAAGAGTCACATTTTCAGGTAAGGGGAGTGACTTTCCAGATGCTTTGAGAGATTCAAAATAAGCCTGAGCTGCAATACGCAGCTCAGACAATGCTTCCTCACGTGTTGCTCCAACCGCACTTAGAGATTTTATTTGTGGGATTGTCGCAACAAAACTCTTGTCTTCGTCACTCCATTTGATGGAAACCGCATGTTTATCCATGGTTCACTCCAAAAAGTCCAGATTATTATCCTCAATAAAAGACAAGAGCTGCCTGACCTGATATGGCTTTGCCATTCCATCTTTCATTTTTTGAATAGACATGAGAAAAAAAGGATTATCCCTTTTATAAATGAAATGGGATCCCTTGATTCTATCACAACTAAGCCTAATGCACTCACATAGTTTTTTCATTTCAGAGAAGCGCATGCCTTTCGGATTTTCTATTGCTTTCTGGTACAAGCCATAGCACTTTTTGTCCAATTATTTTTAATCCTCTTATCATAATTAATTGGTACCATATATGGAACCAATTGTCAATAATGAGTTGATAATCATTAATTTTAATTGTGATAATCATTTAATATAGACAGTGAATAGGACTCATTCTTCTCACAAAGAGGCCGATGACGGTCAGTAATTCACTTTCTCGAATGATCAAGACTGGGAATTCATCCTTCTAAGTTAATCATGTTTTAATTTTCACTCATACCGCAGCGAATCCCCTGGGTCGGCGGTGGCTTGAAGAGATTTGCAAAAAAAAAGTTGACAACCTTTTTGAGGTTTATTACGTTTAACATATATGAATGCATTTTGAATATAAATGAAAGGGAAGATCGATGATACTCTTATCCAGGGCCGAAGAAATCATTCTCTTAGCGGTTTATAAACAGAGAGGCAATGCCTATGGAGTAACCATAAGAGGGCAGATTCATGAAGATATCGGAAGGTATTGGTCCTTCGGGGTCATTTACAAAACTTTAAAAAAGATGAAGACCAAAGGATACGTTGAAAAAATCTCAAGTGTTCCTGTTTCAGAGCGGGGCGGGCGAAGAAAATACTTTTATGAACTCACTCCTAAAGGCATCTCTGCTCTGGAAAAGATAAAGAGCGTCCATTATTCTCTTTGGAATGGGATTCCAATGCTGTCCTCCGAGCAGAAGGCCAAATAATGAAGAATAAAAGAAAGAATCCTCCTTTTATCCCAAATACGCTTCTCAAGATCTTACTAAGGGGAGAGGATTTTTATGAATTCACTGATGATATCGATGAAGTCTATCAGTATAGAATGGACAGCGAGCCGGGATGGAAAACAAAGGCCTGGTATTGGTTCAGGGTTCTGGAATCCATTCCGGCCATCATCATGGGTAAAATCTACTGGAGATTTGTCATGTTTCGAAATTATTTGAAAATTACTTTTAGAAACATTAACAGGCAAAAATCCCATTCGATGATCAATATCTTTGGATTATCCATTGGATTGGCCTGCACGATTTTGATTTTGTTGTTTGTTAAGGATGAGCTTTCTTATGACCGGTTTCATGAGAATCTCCATTCCATATACCGTCCATTGACCCGCTTTCACAATCCGGATGGGAGTGTGAGATGGCAGGGAGGGGCCGTGCATGTTCCGCACGGGCTGGCTCTAAAAGAGTATTTTCCTGAGGTCAAGCGATATGTCAGAGTTTTTCCGCAGGAATTTATTGTAAAAATGGGAGATCTTCTCGAAGAACAGGAGATTACTATGGTCGATGCGGAATTTTTTGAGATGTTTTCATTCCCTCTTGTTCGAGGACACGCTGCTTCGGTCTTGTCTGATTATTCATCCATTGTGCTCTCTGAGTCCTATGCAAGGAAGTATTTCGGGAGTAGGGATCCGGTTGGAAAGACCATGACTTTGATATCAGGTGATTACAGGAACGATTTTGTGGTTTCCGGAGTGGCGGAAAATCCTCCTCCCAATTCTACAGTGACATTCAATCTGTTGGTCAATTTTAAGAGTTTCAGACTGTTTGGAGGAGCGGACAGACTGACAGACTGGAATAGTCTACGGATGTCGTGGAAGACCTACATCCAACTTTTTGACGGGAAAACAGCAGAAGCTCTTGAGGGGAGATATCCTGAGTTTGCCAAGAAATATTATGCGGCGAACTTTGAACGTGAGATCTACAAACACTTTGAAAATTCCCCTGAAAACATCGATCCCATATCCTTCGGTTTGCAGAGGATGAGAGATATTCATTTTGATCCGGGTGCTGCAGGTTCCGGGAACCTGCTTCCGGTCACTATTTTGGGAGGGATTGCGTTCATCATCCTCTTTATTGCCGGGATCAATTTTGTCACCCTGTCTATCGGAAACGCCTCAAAACGATTTGTTGAACTAGGGATTCGAAAGGTCGTGGGTGCTGAACGCCGGCAGCTTATGCAGCAGTATTGGAGTGAATCAGTGATCTTGACTGGATTGTCTTTTATCATAGGCGTGGGACTGGCCTGTATGTTTCTTCCCGCATTCAACCGTGTAACTATGAAATCTCTGCATGCAGGTGCTGTTTTTTCTCCGCTTAATGTGGGGATTCTTATCTTACTCACATTGATTCTCGGACTGAGTGTAGGTAGCTACCCGGCAGTGGTTCTTTCACGGTTTCACCCTGTTGATATATTCAAAGGAAAAATGAAAATCAGCGGAAAAAATATGTTCACACGATTTCTGGTGATTCTGCAGTTTGCATTGTCTGTGTTCCTTATCATTTCAACCATAGTACTGGGAAAGCAGATAAATTTCATGGTCAATAAAGACCTTGGATTCAACAAGGATAATATAATTATCGTTGATCATATCGATGGAGAAATATATGATCGATTGAAGAAACGTCTTTCCAACATCTCCGGGATCAAAGGGATCACAGGCTCTCTTGCTTCTTTGGATGGAAAAGATAGTTATTTTTATGACTTTAAATATCGGGATAAGGAGAATGAATCAGTTTGGTTTAATCGTATCGATGAGAATTATTTCGATACCCTTGAGATCGATCTTCTCCAGGGAAGAAATTTTTCCCAGGAGATGCAGACGGATCCTTATTCTGTGATTGTGAATGAAACCTTGATCAAGAGATTTGAAATAGCTGATCCCATCGGGCAACGAATTGAATTAGATGGAAGATTTTTCCCGATCATCGGGGTTGTTGATGATTATCACACATATGGAAAAGGAATTGAAATCAGGCCTGCTGTTCATCTGTTTAGTCCTTCCCACAGGTTTGAGTCAATGATGCTCCGCGTGCCGTCTTCTGAAATATCGGGAATTCTTGCAGGCATACAATCGGCATGGAAAGGATTACAGATAGACAAGCCTTTTTCTTATTCTTTCCTGGATGAAGTTATTGGAGCGCAGTATCTCAAAGAAAAGAGATGGAATCAAATCGTGGGATATTCATCTGTTCTAGCGGTTCTGATTGCATGTCTGGGAGTTTTCGGTCTTACATCCATCACCATCAGCCGGAGAACGAAGGAAATCGGAATTCGTAAGGTTCATGGTGCGTCTGATTTCAGTGTCTTAATGCTTCTTTCTCGTGAGTCAGTGGCTTGGGTGTTGGTAGCCAATCTTATCGCTTGGCCTATGGCCGTCTATGCTATGCATAAGTGGCTGCAGGGTTTCGCTTATAAAATCCGTCTTTCGCCGATCATCTTTCTGACGGCGGCATTATTCATGCTGTTTGTGGTGCTGTTGACAACGTGGATTCAGACCATCAGAGCTGCCCGGGCCAATCCGGTCGATTCCCTGCGGTATGAATAAAGGGGAAGAACTAAGATAACAATTCTGTCGAATAGAGGCGTGACAAAGGGTAAAAAGTGAGGGTGATAGCCTGTGATTTTTTTTCATAAAATCATTTGAACTTTTATGAGATCAACCCTCTTTGATATAATTGAATGGAGTTATGTTAATAAACGGAGGACAAAATGACGTCAAAGTATGCACCGGCAACACTGGCTGTTCACGGTAGTGAATCAAACAAAGGCAAAAGCAAGCCCGTGACTGAGCCCATTTATCAGTCATCGACCTATGTTTTTCCCAATACAGAGGCTATGGAGCGGTGTATCGTACATAAGGAGATGAATCAGCACAAGTATGTACGGTACGGCAATCCGGCTCAGGATGTTCTAAATGAGAGAATGGCACTGTTGGAGTCGGCAGAAGAGGCCCTGGTCTTTTCTTCAGGAGTAGCGGCGATCACCAATGCCATGCTATCGGTCCTGAAAAAAGGGGACGAGGTGATGGCACTGGCCGCACTCTACGGGCAGACCCTCAATTTTCTTCGCAAAGGATTGCCTGAGGAATACGGCATTCAGTCGAAACTCGTAAAGGTAGAAGACCTGTATGCGCTTGAAGAGCATGTTTCCTCTCGGACAAAGCTCATATTTTTAGAATCTCCCACCAACCCGAATCTCCAGGTGATTGATATCAAGAAGGTTGTTGCGCAGGCCCGTAAGCTCGGATTAAAGACCATGATCGACAATACGTTCGCAACGCCTGTTAATCAGAAACCCCTCACGTTGGGTGTTGACTACGTGGTCCATAGCGCAACAAAATACCTGGGTGGTCACAGTGACGTTCTTGCAGGTGTGGCCGCAGGGCCTAAAGATTTTATTCACAGGTGCAAGGAGAGAATGCACGTGTATGGCCCCACACTGGACCCGTTTGCCTCCTTCTTGCTTCTGCGCAGCCTTAAGACGCTTGAGGTCCGCGTCCAGCGTCAGAATGAAAATGCCATGAAACTGGCTGAATTTTTTAAGAGCCATCCGAAGGTCGCAAAGGTCCATTACCCCGGACTGCCTGACGATCCTTTTCACAATACAGCCAATAAACAGATGACAGGATACGGAGGCATGGTAACAATAGTGGTCAAAGGCGGGAAAAAAGAGGCTATGAAGGTTGTGAACAATCTTGAGCTCTGCCTGAACGCGACCAGCCTTGGAGGAGTCGAAACCCTTGTGAGTATTCCGGTCATATCCTCCCATTCCTGGCAAACACCGGATGAGCTGGAGCAGGCTAAAATCCTTCCTCAAATGATTCGATTTTCAGTGGGGCTTGAGGACCCGCAGGACATCATACGCGATGTGGACCAGGCCCTCAATAAGATCTAAGCTTTAAGGAGCCGGTTTTTTAGGTAAGGTTC
>CAZSZS010000153.1:0-2247 GCA_964611275.1 uncultured Eubacteriales bacterium | reverse complement strand
CTTCTCCTTTGATAACCGGGAGGAGGGCTTCCATCTCCAGATCAATGCGGAAACGGCTGCTCTCATTTTCTTTTCCTTCTTCTTCTTTATTATCTCCGCCGATACCTTCTTTTCTTTGGGCATATTGTTTGGCTCTATTGAGCTTCTCTTCTACAAGAGACACGACTCCGGGAAGAGTGGAAGGATATTTGCCATCACTTTTCGCGCCCATATTGAAAATCTGGGCAGCATATCTTTTGATCACCAGGTCCTGAGCCAGTCTTCCCTCCAAATTCATAATCACGGATTTCCCGTTTATGGGGCTCCTGGTGCCGCTTATGGTCATGACAGTAGTGACGCCTCCCAATCGGGTTACAGCGATACAGGGATCCTCAGGATTAATGGCATCAAAAGGGTCCATCTGAGGCGTTGATACACCTGACTCATCGAGGTCATTGCCTGCTCCGGGATAACCGGTGACTCCCACCGCGGTCATTAAAGCCACCATGCCCGGATACACATATCTTCCCGAGGCATCGATGACATGAGCTGAAGGAGATGCCTCTAAATCCCGGCCTATCTTGGCTATTTTTCCTTCTTCAATGAGAATATCCGCCTTTTGCATGGGAGCCCCTTCAACCGGAATGACTGTTCCGTTTTTTATGAGTATCTGCTCTAAACCTTGAGAAAAAGCGGGATAAAGGAAAAAAAGCAGGGCCGCCAATAAAATAATTCTTTTTCTATTCATATCCGCCTCCTTTTACTGTCACGCTTTCTTTGGCAAAATCAAAGTAGACCTTCCCTTCAATGATGGTCATAAGGCATTTGGATGTTGAATCAAGAGGATATTTGTCAAACACAGCGATATCTCCGTCCTTGCCTTTTTCTATGCTGCCGGCCCTGTGTTCCATCTCTATCGCATAGGCAGGGTTGATTGTTATCATCTTAAGCACCTCTTCTTTCGGAATATCGTTGTATTTTAAAACTTTGGCGGCATTGAGATAAAGATAACGGCACTCATCCGCACTGTCAGAATTGATCACAATTCTCACTCCGGCCTTATGCATGATCTCGAATCCATAGGGGCACCCATCATATGCTTCCTCTTTAAATCCCCACCAGTCAATCCAACCGCCGTAACAGATCCCTGCTTCCGCAATGATATCCGGGACCTTGTAGCCGTCTATACAGTGACTTAACTGCAAAAGATCGATATCCCACTCCCTGCAAAAATTTATGATCCATACGATCTCATCAGCCCGATAAACATGGCAGTCAATCCCCAGTTTTTTCTCAAGCACCATCTTAAGCGTTTCCATCTTGAGGTCCTTTTCCGGAGGCTCAAGGTCTTTTTTACCCTTAGCCTTTTCTTTTTCATATCTGTCCCACTTCTCTTTGTATTCTTTAGCTTTGACAAAGGCATCCCTCATCACATAGGCATTGCCCATGCGGGTGGAAGGAATGCGGCCTTTGCTTCCGTAAAGCCTTTTCGGGTTTTCACCTAAAGCCATCTTAAGCTGCTGTCTTGTATCCTGAACAATCATATTTTCTATCTGATCTCTGTGCTTCAGTTTAATAGTCACATTGACTCCTCCGATGATGTTCGCGCTTCCGTGCATGGTTTTAACCATGGTCACTCCGCCTGCAAGAGTCTTCTTAATGGAATCAGAAGAAGGTTCTAAAGCTTCACGCATCCATATCTGGGGAGTCACCGGATCTGTCGCTTCGTTGACATCAGTAAGAGCGATATGAGAGTGACTGTCTATGATTCCGGGCATAACGTATTTTCCGGTGACATCAATGACTTTGATCCCGGCCGGGATAGGAATGTCTTTCCCCACTCCGGTAATCTTTCCGCCTTTGATAACAATAGTACCGTTTTCAATGATTCCGTTTGTTATGGTGAGAATAGTGCCTCCTTTTAAGACCAAATCCTGCGGCCAAGCAAGACAGGTCATAAAGAAAACCGCTAAAACGAATACAATGAATCTGTTCCTCAAGGCTGCCTCCTTTATATCTTTATTATAAAAAACAAGCTTAATAAGGAAGCATCAAAAAATCAAACATTCTTTTAGCCCAAGCAAACTTATTCTCTATAAATTCAGATATAGCTTGGGCGTTTGACTTTCATCAGGCTGGCAAGTTCTTCAGCCCGCTGATTTTTCCCGGCGAGTAAAATCAGCTTATTCCTCGGCTCGCTCCCCTCTTTGAGGAACCATGCCCGCTCGCCTCCGGATGACTTCAGAACCACCCAGCCTGCCTGAAAGT
>CAZSZS010000152.1:0-21638 GCA_964611275.1 uncultured Eubacteriales bacterium | reverse complement strand
ATTCCAATCGCATTACTTATTCTTTTACGATTTCCACAACCTAGCTCTAGTTCTATGTTATTTTGACTATTGATCTTATCTAATATTTTATGCTTATCTATCAAATTTTCTAACTCCCGGCAAAAAATTTTTATAGGCATTCAAAGTTTCTTGAAAATTATCGAGAATTGGATTGGTATTCTCAATGAATCTGGAAACAACTTTGTATCAGGATTAAGATATAATAAATAATCTGCTTGACTATTTACTGCACCTTGATTACACGCTGCAGCAAACCCTCTGTTTTCTGTGTTATATATAATTTTCAAAGGTAAAGATAAATTTTCAATATAATCTAAAGATCCATCAGTAGATGCATTATCCACTATAACTATATTATTTAAATTTAGATTGTTTCTTCTTGAACAATTTATTGAATAGATACATTCGCGTAATTGTATACCTGAGTTCCAATTTACAATTATTATATCCAGTAAAGGTCTATAGCACATTATTAGAATTTCTTTCAAAATGAAAAATAACACGATTTTTCGATTTATTCCTATATAATTTCCGTATAAAAAAAGCAAAAAGGAATAACAAAGAGAATTGCATCCAAGTTGAAGTAAGAGATAAATATTGATCCTGAAAAAATTGGAAGATTAGAGGATATAACGATAAACCATAGCTCATTATTACAGTTGCTGATGGTTTAGATATTGTCGCTCGTCTATAGATATAGCCATGAATTAATCCGAATAATAATTGGGCAATCATCACCCCAATAATTCCAAAATCTCTATAATAGGGGTCAGCAACAGTATATACATTTACGGGAACTGGAACAAAAGTAAAATCTCTGACTAGGGAAGTAACTTCTGTTTTAAAACCCAACAAAGCTCCAATTATACAAAAAAATCTAAAAGAATATTTTCCCATTGCTTGTCCATGGGGACTATTCATTAATTGGTCTAATGCAGTAATTGGCCCTATAAGATATTTGATAAAACTTCCTTTAGCATCATATATTGTTAAACTTAAAGGTTGAGCAAACGTACCTACTTTATGCATTAGAAATCCTAATATAAAGAAAATTACTTATCCAAAAAAAGTAAAGACAAAAATAGTTTTTAAAAAGCTTATTCGTCTAAGAACAAATAAAATCCCTATCATTGCAGTCAAAATCAAAAATAGATTGGATCGACCAGTAAATAATATGGCAAGGAATATAGAAAGAAAAAAACTAAGTACCAATATAATTTTATTTCTTCGATATACTAAGAGGATAGGAAATTGATTTTTTTGTTGCTGCTGATTTTCACTTGATTTCATCAAATTTCCATCCTCTAAGCGGCTTCATCACTCATCATAAATGTAAAATAACGGACAAGTCAACAAGACACCCACAGAAAACAGAGAATACCAGAAAATCAGCGTAATAGTGGCGTACAAAGAATAGAGATCCCCCTTCCCCCTGAACTAAAGGATTAGAGTTTCATATATATTCTGATGGTTCCTCAGCCACTACAGCTGCTCCTTTATTTCCGAATATATGGATTCGATGAGTTTGTCTTCCCTGCCTTCGATGATGATCCTCATGACAGGCTCTGTATTTGAGGGCCTGACGTGCAGCCAGAACTCGGGGTAGTCGATCCTCAATCCGTCTTCCATATTTATCTTGCCTTTATTGAATTTTGACTTCACAAGGTTTATGATCCTTTTTCTGTCGCTAAAGCCGGCTGTGACTTTTCCTTTTATCATCTTGTACTGAGGGAGCTCTTGTTTGAGCTGCGATACTTTTTTTGACGAACGGGCCAGGTATTCTAGGAGAAGGGCCATGCCCGTAAAGCTATCCCTGCACGCATGCGTATCAGCGGCTATGATGCCCCCGTTTCCTTCGCCCCCTATTTTGGCGTCTGTTTCCAGCATTTTCCTTGAAACATTGATCTCTCCGACTTTTGTTCTCAGGAGTTTGACTCCTGCTTTTCTGGATATATCTTCTATCACCCGGGATGTGGAGAGGTTGACAACAACCGGTGATTTCTGTCTGTAAGACAGATAATAGCGTACGGCTAAGGCCAGCGTGTATTCTTCGCCGATAGGCTGCCCCTTTTCGTCCACCACAGCCAGCCTGTCAGCATCTGCGTCTTGAGCAAACCCGATGTCCGCCCCGTTTTTTTTCACGGATTCACATAGATCCCCTATGTTTTGAGGCAAAGGTTCCGGTTTTCTTGGGAATCCATTGGATAATTGGCAGTTGATGCACAGGACTTCCGCACCCATTTTTTCGAGGAAATTTTTTATATAAGGGGAAGCAGCCCCTCCGCAGGGGTCCACTATGACCTTGAGCTTTTTCCTTCTGATGGCATCCGTATCGATGAAGCGCAGGATCTTGTTCTCATGGATCCTGAACGGATGCGGCTCTTTTTTGATGACGCCTGATCTATGGACTCTTTTGAATTTTCCCTGATAATAATAGTCAAGGAGCTCTTCCGCTTCGTAGGGATTGAGGAAAAAACCTCCTTTTTTCACGAGTTTGAGGGCATTCCATTCCACCGGGTTGTGTGAGGCGGTTATGCATATTCCGCCCTGCAGTTTTTTTGACTTCACATAAAACTGGAGCGATGGAATGGGCAGTATTCCCATATCAATCGGGGTCGAGCCGCAGGAAAGCATGCCGGAGAAAACAGCGTATTTAAGCATTTCCCCTGAAGGACGGGTGTCCCTTGCCACAGCTATTTCCCCCTCACCAATGAAACTGGAAAAAGCTTCGGAGAATTTCAGGATGAGCTGGGGAGTGAGGCTCTGCCCCACGATTCCCCTTATCCCGGAGATGCTTATTTTTAAGTCAGATACCCTCACGTTTCGATCCTTTCCTTTATTTCTTCTTCAATGGAAGTTACGGATTTACTGTCCTGGCCTTCGATCATGATTCTCAAAATGAATTCGGTTGAAGAAGGCCTGATGATAAACCAGGCCTTTTTTCTATCGATCCTGAGCCCATCCGTAACATCTGGTCTTTCTCCGGAATATTTTTCTTCAAGCATGTCCATGACCCTGTAGATCTTCTCCGGCGATACCTGTATTTTTATTTTTTTTCTTACAAGTTCCGGAAAAGGGGATACGATCTCGGAAAGGCTCCTGCCTTCTCTAGCCATAAGGTCAAGAACCAAAGTCAGGGCTAACAAAGAGTCGTATCCCGGGGAAAAAGGGAGAAAGAAAAAGCTTCCGCTTCCTTCGCCTCCGGCTTCTGCCCCTTCCGCACGTATGGTGTGAGATACGGAGGACTGGCCTATTTTTGTTTTTATTATCTGTATATGAGCTGTCTTTCCCACCCAGTCGATGAGGGAGGAAGTCGCTACCGTAGACACAGCGGTTTTTATCCTGTCTTTGAGTGAGAGAAGGCAGAGAGGGAGTGTTATCTCTTCACTGAGACCGATCCCTTTTTCCGAGACAAAGGAAATCCGGCTTCCGTCTGAGTTGAGGAGAAATCCGATATCTGAGTCAGTAGCCTTGACCACAGCTTCAGCTTGAGTTGAATTTTCCGGGGAGGGTTCGGGCGAGTGGAAAAACGGCTTGTCTATTTCGTCATTTATGGAGACCGTGTTCAGCCCGAAAAACTCGCTGTAGGGTTTTAAAAAAGGAGATACCGCTCCGTTACACGGGTCTGCAGTCAATTTGAATCCGGCCTTTTTTATTTCTTTAAGGTTGACGATCTGTGACAGGGCTTCAAGGTATTGATCAAACGGAAAGGCTTGTTCTTTAATTTTACCGAGTTTGCTCCACGGCGCTTTTTGGAAGGAGCCCGATTCATACACATTAAAGACCTCGGGTCCTTCGGATGCCTCAAGATAATACCCTTCCCGGTTTAACAAGAGGATGGCATTCCAGGGAGAGGGATTGTGGCCTGCGGATACGGATATCCCCCCTGAGAAACGGATTCTTCTTAGGTGAAATTGAAGAAAAGGAGTGGGAATCCTTCCATAGTCCACACAATCCAGTCCGGACGCCATCACAGAAGAAGCCGCGGCCATAGCGAGCATACGGCTTGATTCTCTGCCGTCCCTGGAGAGAGCCATTTTTCCTTTTTCCAGATAAGATGAAAAAGCGGATGCGAATTCGGAAGCGACTTCAACATTGAGCGCTTCCGGGACCTTTCCCCGTATTCCGGAAACAGAGATCCTTAGGCGGTCTTCCAATTTAAATCTCCTATAGTTTTTCTCCTTTTTCATAAACAGCTTCGACCTCAAAGGATTTGTTGAGAAGGATAAAGTCCGCATCCTGTCCTTGTTTGATTTCAGTGACCGGAAGCCCAAAAAATTTAAGGGCGTTCGTGCAGGCAAGTGGTATGATCTCTTCGGGCTTGATACGGAATTTAAAAAGGGCTGCGGCTTGTTCGGGAACCGGGGTAGCTCCGCCGGCGAGAACATCCTTTCCTAGTGTGATTCTGCGGCCGGCAGAGTCTGTTTTTATATGCGGGAATGAACGAGAGCCGGAAAAAGCCTGTGGGATCATGTCCGAGGTCAGACAGAAAGAGGGGCCTTTTATTTTCAGAAGAAGAGCAAAAAAATCCATGGAGTTATGGATCCCGTCAGCTATGAATTCGAGCTGGATGTCGTCAAGGATGAGGCCGGCACCGGTAAGTCCGATCTCCCTGTGATGGAGCGGGCTCATGGCATTGGGAAAGTGCGTCATGTGCCTGAGGCCGAGGTCATAGAGTTTTAAAAACTCCTTATACGTTGCCTGGCTGTGTCCTGCCGAAGGAATTTTACCGGCATTGAGAGCTTTGGTAACAAAGACATCTGAATGCATTAATTCAGGGGCGAATGTGTGTATTTTGTAGCTATCGACACTCAATAATTCCTCAATATTCTGGATAGTAGCAGGGAGTATGTATTTTTCCTCCTGTGCTCCTTTTTTAGCCGGACTGATAAAAGGGCCTTCCACTCTTAAAAAAGGGAAAATACTGTTCGGATTTTTGGCTTTGTATTTTTTGAATGACGCGGATATTTTTTCCAGCTTATCCACTGAGGAACAGCTTATCGCAGGCACTGCGCCAAAAACACCCGAACGTTTGAGTTTTTTCTCAAGAGGACCAAAGTCGCTTTGTGCAAAGTCCTTCCCCCATCCACCGTGTATATGAGGCTCTGTGAACGGAGGGATGATGTAGGCGGCTTCATAGGGCCTGGTTTTAAGACCGCTGCCTATTCTCCCATCATATATATGAAATTCTGATTCTGTGAAACGCCCGTCTCTCCAGACCTTTCCTTTAAAACTCTGGGTGTCCTTCTTCTTTCCGCCAACAGCTTTCATGAGTGAAATCGCCTTTGTTATTTTCTTATAAACAGGTTCTTAATTCAAATTTTTATTCCCATTTTCAATAGAAATTTAATAAAATACGGAGAGATATGTCTTATCACAAAGTATTTGATTATGAAAACAGTGATGAGCTTTTAAGAGATTCAGAAGATTTGGGATACAGGCTTCCCTTTAGTGAGGATATTTCCAGTCTTTTCAAGAAGATCCCCATCAGCGGCACTCAGATACCGAACCGCCTTGCGGTTCACCCCATGGAAGGATTTGATGCGTATCACAACGGAGCTCCAAGCAAGTGGACGGAGAGGCGCTACCTTCGCTATGCAGAGGGGGGAAGCGGGCTTATTTGGTTTGAAGCCACAGCGGTAACGGATGATTCCAGGTCAAATCCGCGCCAGCTCTTTATCAGCAATGAAAACATTGATTCCTTTAAAACGCTTGTTGCAAAGGCTCGTTCAGCAGCGGCAGAGAAGTTCGGAACATCACACCGTATTTATTGTGTGCTTCAGCTCACTCATTCTGGTAGATACAGCAGGCCTGTCAAAGGGTATAAGCCTAAAGTAGTGAATTTCAATCCGTTTTTAGACAAAGATCCTCAATATCTTGATATCGTAAGTGATAAAGAACTTGATTCGCTGCAGGATGATTTTTTTGAAGCGGCCCGTTTGGCCTTTCATGCTGGGTTTAATGCCGTGGATATAAAAAGTTGTCACGGTTATTTATTGAATGAATTGTTGGGTGCTTATTCGAGGCAGAACAGCCGCTACGGAGGAGGATTTGAAAACAGGACCCGGTTCCTGACGGAGGTGGTTCACAAAATCAAATCCAATATAGAGGGGCTGGATGTCTCATCGCGCATAAACGTGTTTGACGGGATCCCTTTTCCGTATGGATTCGGATTTGCCAGAGAATCAAGCCTTGATATAGATCTTACTGAGACAAAAGTCCTCATTAGAAGGCTCCTGATCCTGGGCTGCGCTTTGTTTAACATCACAGCAGGTCATCCTTATTATAAACCTCATATCTCCAGGCCCTTTGACAGGGAAGCACCCGGTACCCCCGAACCTGAGGAGGGTCCTCTGGAAGGAGTGATAAGGTTGATCAGGACTGTTTCAAACCTGCAGAAGGAATTTCCCGATGTGCCGTTTGTAGGGACAGGGTATTCATGGCTTCGCCAATTTTTCCCCTTCGTAGGAGCAGCGGTTATCAAAGAGAAGAAAGCTTCTTTTATCGGGCTCGGAAGGAGTTCCTTTGCCTATCCGGATGCGCCGTGTGACCTTATGGAAAAAGGCACACTGGATAAGAGGAAGGTCTGTATTACCTGTTCGCGGTGTACGGAACTGATGCGCCATCTGGCAAAAACAGGGTGTGTCGTACGTGACCTCTCCGTATACGGGGAGGAATATAAAAAAATGAGAAGGTCCCTTAACCGTTCGGAGTCAAAAGAATGATTAAAAAAAGCATGGTCAAAGTAGGGGGGATGAGCATACCCTGCTATTCTTTAAACACCCTTATCATTGGGAGCGGTATTGCGGGTCTCAATGCAGCGC
This sequence comes from uncultured Eubacteriales bacterium, assembly GCA_964611275.1. Classification (GTDB taxonomy): domain Bacteria; phylum Acidobacteriota; class Aminicenantia; order Aminicenantales; family Aminicenantaceae; genus WJMT01. The sequence goes on along the minus strand of CAZSZS010000152.1, from coordinate 14,793 downwards.
TCCGCTTGTATGAACATGGATTAAGAGCCATGGCTGTAGTCACAGATGGCCTGGGGAGAGGGACCTCTAATAATGCGGGCTCTGATAAGCAGACCTATTATAAGCTGTCGTTTTCAGGAAGCATACTGGATTCCCCTGAGAAGATGGCTCATGACCTTTTTAAGGGTCGCTGCATGCACGGCGATGTGGCTTTATGCGAAGCTGTGAATTCCGTAAGATGCTTCATGAACCTGGTGCGTTTGGGAGTGCCCTTTCCTCATGACATCTATGGTTCCTATGTGGGGTATAAAACAGATAACGATCCTCTGGGGAGAGCCACGTCAGCCGGCCCGCTCACATCGCATTTGATCTGCCGCCGCCTGATCGAGGAGATAAAACAAAAAGGCATTAAGATCATGGATAAGCATGAGGTCATTGCTCTTCTGGATGATAAGAAGGACGGCCAAAACCAGGTAAAGGGCGCAGTGGCGTTAAACAGGAACCAGCTCGATTCCGGATCCATGGGCTTTGCGGTTTTTAATGCGGTAAATGTTATTCTGGCAACCGGGGGGCCGGCCGGTATGTATAAGGCTTCGGTCTATCCTGAAAGCCAGCAGGGATCCACAGGGCTTGCCTTTGAAGCAGGAGCAGCCGGAAACAATCTCACTGAATCGCAGTTCGGTCTGGCATCCGTGAAGTTCAGATGGAATCTCTCCGGCACTTACCAGCAGGTCATTCCCAGGTATCTGTCAACGGATGAAAACGGCAGAGACGAAAAAGAGTTTCTCAATCCTTTTTTTCCGGACATGGGCACAATGTCCACCGCCATATTCTTGAAAGGATACGAGTGGCCTTTTGATGTGGAGAAAATCCGAAATTACGGGTCATCCCTGATAGATGTCCTTGTTTATAGAGAAACCGTAAAAAAAGGAAGGCGTGTTTTTCTGGATTATACGCAGAATCCGAAAGGTGAAGGAAAGATGTCCGGATTTGATTTCCCCCTATTGGATGAACAAGCTTATGCTTATCTTGAAGAATCCGGCGCTTTGTTCGGCACACCTGTCCAGAGACTGAAGAAAGTGAACCTGCCCGCTTACCGGATCTTTAAGGATCACGGGATCGATCTGGAAAAAGAGAGATTGGAAGTTGCCGTGTGCGCCCAGCACAACAATGGAGGATTGAAAGCCAACATCTGGTGGGAGTCGAATGTCAAACACCTCTTTCCCGTCGGAGAGGTCTGCGGTACACACGGGGTCCGTCGTCCGGGCGGTTCCTCCTTAAACGCATGCCAGGTGGGGGGACTGCGTGCAGCTCTTTTTATCTCAAAAAGATATGCCCATGACCCTCCGGGTACGGAAGATTTTCTTCAAGGCTTGCAGGATAAAATCTCCGGAACCATTGCATTTGCCCGGGACATTTTATCGAAACCCGGTTCCAATGATTTTTCTCTGAGTAAAGCCATGGAAGAGATAAAAAAGAGAATGTCCTCTTACGGAGGGGTCGTGAGGGAAAAAGAGGTTGTTTTAAAGGAAAAACAAAAGGCCTGGAAGCTTTATGAACGGCTGAAAAAAGAGATGAATATCAAGTTTAAAAAAGAACTTCCAGAAGCATTCAAGTGTCTGGATCTGTGCCTTACACATGCGGTGTATATGGAAGCTGTGTATGAGTACCTGGAAAAAGGCGGTAAAAGCAGGGGCTCCTCTATGGTGCTGGACCCTCAAGGACAAAAGCCCTGCGAGGCTTTGGGAGACGATTGGAGATATACCTGTGAGAAACCCGGCTCTTTTACAGATAGCAGGATCCTTGAAGTGAGCCTGGATAAAGACCTTTCCGTAAAGAAAAGATGGGTCAGTATTAGGCCGGTTCCCAGCGGGGAGGCTTGGTTTGAAAACGTTTGGAGAGACTTCAGGAATGATAAGTTAATAAAAGAGGAGATAGAAAGTGGATAAAAGAAAAGTGGCCTTGATAACAGGAGCGTCCAGAGGAATAGGGCGGGGGATTGCTCTGGAAATGGCGAAAAAAGGATTCCATATTGCAGGAAACGCCACGCGCCTATCCTCCCCCGATGAAAAATCAGGACTTCTGGAAGTGAAAAAAAGAGCGGAAGAGCTCAAAGCGGAATTTCTCCCTGTTAAAGGAGATATTTCGGATTTGGGATTTCACGAGAAATTCATCGGCGAAGTCATGCAGAGATTCGGGGTCATAGATGTGTTCGTAAACAATGCCGGGGTAGCGCCTTTGGAAAGAAAAGATATACTCGAGACAACGCCTGAGAGTTTTGACAGGGTGCTGTCCGTCAATATCCGCGGAGCTTTTTTTCTCACTCAAAAAGTAGCCAGGCTTATGATCGAACTCAAACAAAAGTCGCCGGATTACAAGCCCTGTATCATCTTTATCTCTTCTGTTTCCGCTGTTTTGTCCTCTCTGTCGAGAGCCGAATACTGCATATCCAAAGCCGCACTGAGCCAGGCCGCTCATATCTATGCCCACCGTTTAGCGGGTCACGGGATCAATGTTTATGAGATACGCCCGGGAATCATTGATACGGATATGACAAAACCCGTTAAAAAGAAATACGATCGATTGATCAGCGAAGGATTTGTCCCCCAGAAAAGATGGGGCACAACCGAAGATGTCGGGAAAGCCGTGGCTGCGCTGGCCCGGGGGGAGTTCGCTTATTCCACGGGCGCTGTCATTGAGGTCAGCGGAGGCATGAACATAAGGATGTTTTGATTTAAAAAGGGGCGGAGTGTAAAAATGAACAAATCTGAAAAAATATTTAACTTACTGAAAAAAAACAGGCTGGTGGCATTATTGAATCCGAAAAGCACAAGCGAATGCCTCAGAGCCTATGAGATCTTAAACAGAGAAGGGATCACACTTGAGATCGCTCTGCGGTCGCCGTATGCAGAGAAGGGGATCAAAGCGGTACTGGACCGCTACCCGTCTGCTCTTGTTCTTGCCGGAACCGTCATGACGAAAAAACAGGCGGAAAAAGTCATTGGCCTCGGTGTTGCCGGTGTTGTATCCGCTGATTATATCTCCGGTGTGGTCGATGCTTGCATAAAAAAAGATATCCTGTGTGTTCCCGGAGGGCTTTCAGATATCGGAAAACAGCTGGTCCAGAAGGCAGAAGGGTACGGCTGTTCTCTGGATGCGCTCAGAAAGAAGCACCCCTATCAATGGGTTTATAAGCTGTTCCCTGCTTTTTCCGGTGACAGGGACAATATGGCTCTGAAGAGAGCCTGGGAAGGCCCGTACAGAGATATCACTGTTTTCTATACCGGCGGAATAAACCTGGAAAACCTTGAACAGGCCAATTCTTTTGATCCGGAAGGTATCTTCTGTGCTTCGGCATTGACCAAAAATATAAGTGACCCTGATTTGATGAAAGAAGATATAAGCAGGTGGAAAGACGTATTAAGCCCGCGAAAAAGCGCACGGATAAAGAAGATGGTTCCAAAGAAAGGCCCTGTCCCGAAAGTCGTGACATTCGGAGAGATTATGCTGAGGCTTTCCCCGGATAAGGGATTCCGCCTTGAGAATGCAGACACACTGAATGTCCATTTCGGCGGGGCAGAGGCCAATGTAGCCGTTGGCCTGGCACGATTCGGCATAGAATCTTTTTTTGTATCAGCTGTTCCGAAAAATGACATCGGAGACGGTGCGGTCAATTCCTTAAAAAGATTTGGAGTGAACACCCGGTTCATTCAAAGGAGCGGGAACCGTCTGGGCATTTATTATCTGGAGCACGGCTCAGGCCTTAGGCCTTCCAAGGTCGTCTATGACAGGAAAGGCTCATCTGTTTCTCAAATATCTCCGGATGCGTTTGACTGGGAAGAGATTTTACAGGATGCTCAATGGTTCCACTGGACAGGGATCACACCCGCCCTGGGGGATTCCGTTGAAAAATATCTCCGCAAAGGTCTTAAAACGGCTAAAAACTTAGGGGTCAAAGTGAGCGCGGATCTCAATTACAGAAAAAAACTCTGGGATGAGCCCAAAGCCCAAGAGGTTATAACCAGACTTATGGAATATACGGATATCCTTATCGGAAACGAGGAAGATCCGACCTGTGTTTTCGGCATCAAACCTGAAAAAAGTGATGTTTCCAAGGGAAAGCTTGATGCAGAGGGATATAAACAGATGATGATGACGCTTTGCAGGCGCTTTGATCTGGAGAAAGCGGCCATAACTTTAAGAGAAAGCCTGTCTGCAACGGAAAACAACTGGTCCGCCTGTCTTTTTAACGGAAAAGAATTCATTGCGGGCCCCAAATACAAGGTGTGGATAACAGACAGGGTCGGGACCGGAGATGCTTTTGCGGCCGGTTTGATCTTCAGCCTGCTTAAAGGAGAAAACGACAAAAAGGCCCTTGAATTCGGGATCGCTTCCGCGGTTCTCAAACACACCGTATACGGAGATTTTAATATCGTTTCCGTTCGCGAGGTCGAAAGGCTCGCCCGGGGCGAAACACACGGCCGCGTCCGGCGTTAGAAAGGATGGTTTCTTACCTTGAACATAAATTTCCGGTCTATGAACGGTTCCCTGTTTCTGTATTTGTTCATAAGCCTGATTCTTTTTTTCATCAGATCCGGAAAATTGTCTCCGTAAATAAAGGGAGTCTCTTCGGTCTTCGATACGATCATCCAGTCTATGGGAGCTTTCTCCCATATCTCAATGAGCCGGCGGCTGTTTTCGATCTCCCTTTCTATCATATCCTGAAGAAGTTTTTTTGCTCTTGTTTTTGTTGATGGCTCTTTACTTTCCATGTATTCATAGACACCGTAGATCCACACAGCCGTGCTGCGCAGTGTCTCATACAGACATTTCAGGGCTCTGGCCCTCCAGTACTGGTCCAGAAAAGCCTTGTCCGATGTTTTGTGTTTGCCCAAAAGGCTTATTGCCTTATCCAAGGGAGGGAATACGTTTCGATCGATCCGTTTAAAACATTTTCCCGCATATTCCTTTGAGATAAGGTCAAACAGCACGTCTTTGGAGAGGTCTACTTTATTCGGATTGTGTATGGATGTGCACATATGGTCTTCATAATAAGCCCTTTCTTTTTCCGGGATGGCCGAGATATCGGGAACCAGAGGCCGCACGAACAGGCGCTGCCATACGACCCCGTAATGAGAATAGATGGAAAGGGGAGGAATGCTTCGTACGGAAGTGTCAATGAGCCTCCAGGCTTTGACAAGAGAGGATGCGCGTTCAGCGCCGCTGTATTTTACGGCGACTTCAGAGACAGCTTCTTCGATATCCATATTCGGGTCGAGCTGGAATTTTCTGAATATTTCCCGGTTGACCGAAAAGGGAACACTGTCCGGGGGGCTTATGCCTCCTATATGGGACAGGCTTTTTATTTGAAGCCTGTGGGCTGAGCACAGCTTTTCGTATACTAGCCAGGGGAAGGGAATGCCGAGCAGAGGTTCATAGTTAGTGTGGGAGCCGAAAGAATGAAAGAAAAAGGCGCGGCTTTTTCTTGAATAAAGTTCTTCCGCAGGTTTTTTTTCTTTTTTGTCCAGTCTGTTTTGAAGCGCGGAGCCGGATACTTTGCTATCAGGGTAGACCGGATGTCTGTAATGGCTTTCCCATCCGGTGGTCAATAAGGAATTGACTTCCACATCCACTCCGTTTTTTATTTCAGGCCACAAATGCTTTCGTTCGCCGTAAAAAGACTCGAGCCGGGTTATGATCCTGAATTTCGGATTGATCTTTTTCCCGGCCTCCAGGAGAGTGGAAAAAAAGCCGGAAATATTTTCTGCGGCGGCACGGGCAATATCCTCATCGTCCTTCCATTCCCTTATGAGATAAGCGCCGCCGTTGCGGCCCACATAAAGAGATTTGGTGTATTCAAAACCAGCCCCGCTGTCATTTGTCCAGATGGTCATGAATTCCAGTTCCGGGATCTCTTTCATGATATTCGCAAGCATTTCAGCATAGTGCTCTTTGACCGCAGGATGGGCTGTGGAAAGATTGTATCTCGGCTTAAAGCTCCGGAAAGGATGGTCCACACGGGCCCCTCTTAAAGTCGGGTATTTTTTAAAAATTGCTTCAGGAACAGACCTTGGTTCAAAGCAGAGCAATCCGGGAATGAGTCCGTATTTAAGAGCGGTCTCAGCATGGCTTTTCAAAAGCCTCATATTGTTTTCCAGGTATTTTTCCGGATAGATCCCCTTGTTCAGGCTGCTGGATGTGAACTGGTCAAGAGCAGGGCAGTAGGTATAAAATTCCGGATAAAATTCTCCGGGGATACCCTTTTCAAGAGGACTGTCACAGGCAAGGGCATTGACTTCCACATATGAGAATCCTATCCGGGCGTATTCTTTCAGATGATTTTCTTTATCAAAATGACGCATCATCCGTGCGTATTGAGTGAGAAAAAGGTCAAAAGTGGATTTTTCAACAGGGAAGCTGATGGTTTTTATCCAGGGAGCAAAGGAAGAGATTTCCCTGTCAAGGAAGTTTTCACATATATATTTATAGGCCATATACAGAAAATGAGGTTTTGATGAGAGAAGCCACGAACAGCCGCATGGATCTGCATGGAAGAGGACCCATTCATTCTTTGCAGGGATGCGGCCCTGGGTGAGGAACGAAAGGTCATCAGGGGCGTCATTCAGTACGGAAATATAGAAAGCGCCTTTTTTCTTCGGCATATCCTTTGCAGAAAGGGATTGTATTTTTGTATCCGGAGATGTGTGCTTGGACAGCTCACGGGCAATGGTCCTTTTGACAGGATAGGATTTTTTATCCAGAATGATGAGGTTTGTTTGCTTTAAGAGGCTCTTTAGTTTTATTTTATCCTCCTTTTAAGGTTTTTGAGATCTCATCCCATACTGTAAAGGCATGGATGATGTTTTCAGGTTTTGCTTCGAGCCCGAACTCGCACTGGGCAATGATGCCTCCGTCCTGATAAAGATTTTCCCATACAAAATGGACGGCTTTTTCTATATCTTTTTGGGAACCTTTCATCAGGACTTCCTGCCGATCCAGTTCTCCCCAGAAAGTTATTTTCCCGCGAAACTTTTGTCCCAGTTCGGGAATGTCCATACAGAAAAGCTGGGAATTCAGGGCATGGACTCCCGCATCGATCAGGTCCTGGAAGATGTCTGTTATGTATCCGTCCGAATGCATGAACACGTATTTCCCATGGGCGTCGGCTATTTCCGCATACTCTTTATAAAGGGGCAGGAAAATGTCCTTGAATATTTCAGGGTTTGTGATAAGCCCGTTCTGGGTTCCCCAATCATCCATTAAGGATATTCCGTCAATATCTGTTTGGGCCCATGCTTCCACTTCTTTTAAATAATGCGAATGGATCTTATCAATCAAAACAAACAGCTCATCCGGTTGTTCCATAAGATCCACTAGCGCCTTTTCCATGGTCCTTATGAACTGAAGGCGTTCAAAAGGCCTGGTGAAGGTCCCTGCCAGCACAAAAACATCCGTATCCCTGCAGAATGCATTGATTTCTTCTTTATCCAGATCAAGGACAGACTCGGGAGGTTCGAAATAGTCCAGGTCTTCCCAGCGGTCGATCAAAGGCTCTCTGGTAATGCCTATGATGCCTTCCTGGGGATTTGAAAATTTACAGCCCCATTCATCAATATAGGTTCCCTGCGCATACCGGTCTCCCTGTATTTCAAGAGGTTTGTTGTAGAGAGCCGGGGCAGGCTCGATGTCATCCGGATAGTGTTTGTGAAGATATTCGACTGTCTCAGGAAATTTTTTTTCCGCCCACGGGAGTATCCAGATCTGGCGCGGTATTCTATCGGGTTTTCCGAATTCCAGGGTCTCTTTGACTGTATGGCGGCTTGTTTTTTTCATTTTTCTTTTTTTGTGTTTTGCGAGAGGCCTCCGGGAAAAAAGGTATATGTTTTCATATCCATCTGCTTTCCTTTTTCAGCCCATTCTATTCCTTTTTCCGAAGGAAGGCGTGAATTCAAATAGCAGTTATAGAGCGTTTCTCCGAGCTCTTTGACCCAGAGCCTTTCCCCCGTGTTGCTGTGCTCAATAATTGAAGAGGGAAAAGAGGGTGCTTTTGGAACAGAGTCCTGGATCCCGTTTACGGCCAGCGTATGGGGAATGGCGGCTCGAAGTCCGCATGCCGCCGATTTGAGATTTTTAATGACTTTAATGGAATCATAGAGCTTTTTAAACTGGTCATCTGATTCCGGGTCTCCGTAATCTGAGATGATCTGTCCTTTCAAATCTTTACTCACGATGCTTTTTGAGTCTTCCCCGTACGTTACGGTCGCCTGTTCGAATTCGAGTCTGAACATGGGGCCCAATCTGCTCCGGATAGAGTGAGATGCATAAAAGAGAAGCTCTGTCCCTCCGTTGACAAGCATACGGGAAGCGACCGTATCAAAATTTTGTATGTCATAAGCTTTGTATGTCTCAGCTTCTATAGAGGCGGGAAGGGCACTGGAATCTTTTTCCTCTCCGAGAAGATACAAGAGGTTGTGAAGGAAGTGAGCCATGGCATTATTTGCCGGGCTGTCCAGGACCCATTTTCCCATCTTGTCTTTAAGCTTTCCGGCCCAGTCATTCCTTGAGTAATATTCAAACCCTCTGGGCCAGAGACAGAGTGTTTTTATCCTCACCGGTTTTCCGAATGATCCTTTTTGGATGTCCTTTTTAAGGGCCTGGATGGCAGAGGAAAAGGACCACTGATAACCCACCAGTAAGTGGAGGCCTGTTTTATTTTTTGTTGTTATAAGCTCCCGGGCGTCCTGTATTGTGGTGGCAATGGGTTTGTCACAGAGAACATGGCTTCCCTGTTCAAGGGCCAGGAGGCTCTGGGGGACATGATAATGAAGGGGAGAAGAGATAATGACCAGGTCAGCCCGGATGCCGTCTTTAAAAGTTTCTTCCAGAGTGGAAAAGACAGGGATGCTCTGTTTTAAAAACCACGGCGTGTGGGATGAGTTTTCAGGAAAGGGTTCCACAGCGGCTTTGAGGTCAATAAGTCCCCGGTAGTATTCTTTGATCAAGACTTTGGTGTAGTAATGCCCGTACCCTCCGGTTCCGACCATTATCACAGAAACAGATTTGTTTTGATTATGTGTGTTCATTTTTCTTCTCTAAAAGGTCTGTGCAAAACATCTCATGGGAGTCAAGATCGATGCTTATGGTCTTTATTTCAAAGGGCTTGAAAATGATTTCAGTGCTCTTTTTTATGACTGGAAAAGAAACTATGACTTTTTTCCCGGTCCCTACAGGTTCGAAAAGCCTCAGGATCATCCGGTTTCCTTCCTCGCTCTTTTTCAGCGCTGTCATTTGGATGGTCTCATCCTCGATAAGGACGCTCTTTTCGGGGAGGCGGCCTTTTCCCGAAGGAAAAAAGCACAGAGCCGGAGGTGATTCGTTTTTCACCGTGGATTCACGGCTTATTAAGGATAGGCGTTCTTTCGAAGTTCCGGCTTCGAACCAGAAGCGGAAGGTTCTTTCTCCCTGGTCGATTCTGTCTTCAAAACGGTCTTGAGGGACGAGCGGCTTGCTGTTTACCGGATGTGCGGCATAGGCAGGAGAACGGAGAAGGGAGGGCCTCAATTCTCCTTTTATAAAGTCAAATCCGTATGTCCCCTCATTTATCAGAGTGATCATATGTTTCCTGTCTTCTGAGAACACACCCGTCCATTTCTGGGTGACCTTTTCTTTTTCAGAACAAGGGTATTCTTCAAGTCCGTATGGGACCTCTCCCAAACTAATGCCTTGGGTAAAAACAGTGGGAACGGAAAGCTTTACCATTTTGTCCTTCTCATTCCAGAACAGCTTGATTTCGATTTCCAGTGTCTTTCCTTTATTGGGAAATTTATACCGCACGCACGCCCTGGAATCATTGTATTTGAAAAGCGCTTCCACGACTGTTCTTACAGAGCCTTCTTCGATGATGCGCAGGGGAGGGAGGGAACTTTTACCTGTTCCGGAAAAGACAGCGCTTTGCTTTTGGTCCATAAGCGCAAACCGGCCTAGCTCATTAGGAAAACTTTCGACTTTCATTCCCCACGGGTCAGGATAATCTTTCATTATTTTTAAGGAAAAGGAATCTTTTTTTAGGAAATCGATTCCTTCCGATTGAAATCTGTCCACAAGCCCTGTTTGAGCATTGATCACCAGTTCTGCTTTTCCGGATGTGAGTTTCAGGTCGTCTTTGATTTCCCTTATGCGGCTTTCAGGAGGATTTCCGGTTTTTAGGGTGGCATTGAATCTGTTCATGGCTGCGGGCTTTAAGGAAGCTCTGAATACGACTCTTTTTCTATGATCATTGGATATGTTGCTGCTTTCTTTTTCAAGCTGGCAGGGAATTTCCGTGCTGTTTTCATCTTTTATTTCAGGGATCCAGTATTTTTCCGGATCATCGTTCGGCTCGTCAGGCTGGAATTCGCAGCAGATGATGTCATTAAGTGTATAAGGATGGGGATTGTAAATCATGAGAGGGAATTCTTCTTTCCCTGCTTTTTTTTGACCGGATAAAAGGCAGAAGAAAGCTTTGTTTTTGAGCCGGGACAGGATTTCCAATCCATGGCCCATTCGATGCAGGGCATACTCTTCGACTTCGGAAATACAGGAGCCGGGAAGAATATCGTGAAATTCACAGAAGAGAAGGTCTTCAAGCGCATCATCCAGCTCTTTTTTCGGATAAGCCATTAAGCTGTTCAAAAAAGCTTGGGAAACCATTTTTTCAGTCATATAGTATGTGTTTTCCAGTTTTCTGTGCGTTTGTTTGATCCGGCTCATGGTGGTGTAGCAGCCCACAGCCCAAGGATTAAGGTCTTTTTCAAAGCAGGGGAGGCGGTCGTTTTTTATCTTCTTGAAATAGTCTTCGGGTGCGGAATGTATGATATTTGTGTCATTGACCTCGTTCTTCAAGTCTTTTATGTGTGTGAGATCTTTTCTGGAAGGTCCCCCTCCGTGATTTCCCACTCCCCACAGAAGAAGGCCTGTTTTTTTGGTCTTATTCTCTCTGAGCCATTTGAGTATTCTTTTTCCGGTTTTGCCCAGGGGGGAGTTGTAGTGGTAGGGACTCCTGTGAGCCGTGATTTGAGAGCCGTCATATCCGACCCAGATAAAGTCATCACTGGGAATGCGGAGCCTTTCCGGATCCGGCCTGCAGAAAAGATAGGAATCATAGCCTGATTTTTTAAGGATCTGCACCAGTCCTCTTGTGTGCCCGAAAGGATCGACATTCACGGCGGTTGTGGGTTCCACATTGAATTTTTCCCTGAAATACTTTTTGCCGATAAGTATCTGCCTGACCAGTGATTCACCGCAGGGCATGTTGCAGTCGGACTGGAGATACCATCCTCCCATGACATGCCATTTTTTCTTTTTGATGAGTGATTTTATTTTTTGAAATAGTTCCTTATCATACTCATCTATCCATTTGTAGAGCAGGGCTTCGTTATGGTTGAAAATGAAATCAGGGAACTCATCACAGAGTTCAGCCGCCGTACGAAAGGTTGCGAGAGCCTGAGCAGCCCCTTCCTCCCATTCCCAGAGCCAGACAGGGTCAAGGTGGGCATTGCATACAAGATAGAGGCTTTTGTCTTTTTTCATCATCTTTGATTCAGTTTTCATCCGATCAATTGATTGCTAAGAACCACAAAATGATTCTCAGAGTGATATTATTCACTCATAAATAATCCCTAAAGGTGATTTGTTTTGATAAATCCTTTGCGCAGAAGCCAAACCAGATGCCAAAAATTACACAAAATCCATCTTCCTGTCACACTGCGAGAAACAGCAGCCACAATCCTCTTTTCAGGTCCCAAAGAAAAAGATACAGTCTTTCCCTTTCTTTCAATTCGGATCACACGGCCATATATAGAATCTCTTTGAATCCAACCATCTGTTTTCAGTGAATTATCTCCTTTAATCAAATACAAACCTACCCTTTCTCCCACAACCCTGTGCACTTTGAGCAGGCAGGAAACAGGCTCTTCATACGCCACTATATCGCCAACCTGAATGTCTTGATTCAAATAAGGAGCCAGCGTGACCACATCTCCATTCCGGATAAAAGGCTGCATGCTAAAACCCCCCGATTGAAACCTGAATCTCTTCCCCTTTTCGAGCACTTCCTCAAGGAGAGCTTTAAAGTCCTCTCCTTTTATTGATAGTTGATCCCTATTTTTTGCAGTGAATTTTTGCTTCTTCTCCATAGGTGAATTCTGCCATGATATTCCCTCCGGGTCAATCTATAAAAAACAGTACCAAAATACCTATATATATTTTTTTTTGGAAAAAGAGAATACGCACACATACATGAACCGTTTTTTTGGGGAATTCAAAAAAGCGACCCCTTATTTTCAATAGATTTGCCTTGAATAATAATATATAATACCTATTCACGAAGCATTACAATTAAAGTCGATTGTTAAAATGCAAAAATATTCAAAAATTGTGACCAGAACAGAATTGCCCAGGATTCCTATAGAGGGCTACCTTGATCTGACCTTTCGCTGCAACAACGACTGCCGTCACTGCTGGCTGAGGATCCACCCTGATTCTCCCCGAAAAAAAGAAGAGATCACCTTCAATGAGATTAAAACCTATGTAGACGAAGCTAAGTCTCTGGGCTGTTCCAAGTGGTTTATTTCAGGCGGAGAACCCATGCTGCGGAGTGATTTTCCTGAGATTTTTGACTATATCACACGAAATTCCTCTCTCTATACATTGAATACCAACGCCACTTTGATCACTCCAAAAACCGCCCGGTTGATGAAGCGAAAAGGACATAAATGGGTCGCTATCTACGGTGCCACACCAGAGGTCAATGACCATATCACCAGAAATCCCGGATCCTTTGAGGCAGCCATGAGAGGAATCTCCTATCTTAAAGAAGCAGGGGTGGGTTTTGTTATCCAAATAATCCCCATGAAAGACAATTACCATCAATACCAGGATATGGTGAAGCTTGCTGAATCTTTAAGCCCTTTTTGGCGTGTCGGCGTTTCCTGGCTTTATCTCTCTGCCTCTGGAGACCCGGTTAAAAATAAAGAGATTAAGGCTCAGAGACTTGACCCAAAGATCGCGGCTCAGTTTATGAATCATCCTCCCAAAGATGATGAATCTAAGACATCCCGGGATGATCTATACAAAAAAATAAATCCCAAACAGGATAACCTTTTTGCCTACTGCGTGGCATTTAACCGCAGTTTTCATATCAATCCGTACGGACAAATGACTTTCTGCAGCTTTATCAAAGACCCTTCATTTAAATATGATCTGCGGCAGGGCCGTTTCAAAGACGGATGGAAGGATTTCATCCCGGCTCTGGCTGACAAAGTGAAAGCTGATAAGGAATATGATAAAAACTGCAGAAACTGTGACTTAAGAGAAGAGTGCGGGTGGTGCCCGGTCTATTCTTATCTTGAAAAAAGACGCTACACAGCCAAAGTGGAATATATGTGTGAGATCGCCAAAGAAATCCGCAAATACAAAACGAACTGGAAAAAACATCACCGAAGATATTTCAGTGTAGGAGACCTGGTCATTGAGGTTAATTCGGACCTTCCTTTTAAAAAGGACTCTTTTCGATCCAGTTTCGATGATTTTTATACCCGAAAGACCAAAAAAGACATTGTTCTCTCCCATCATTTCAACCTGGATGGAATAGACTCCAGTGATTTCGGTGAGCTTAAATTCAAACACCCGCCTTACGCCATCTACAAAAAGGGGAATTCCTGGATTTATCTCACCATAAGCGATGAAAGAGGAGACGATTTTACTCAGGTTTCTGTTTTTAATCATGACCATACCAGAGCCCAAATATATCACAAAGATAACCCTTATTTATTTAAAAGCGGGCTGAATGCTTTGACCATGATGAGCACAGACCAGATTTTTTTAGCCCGGGTTTTAGCGCACAAAAACGGAACCTTGCTCCACTCAAGCGCGGTAGATTTCAAAGGAAACGGGCTTCTTTTTGTGGGTCATTCCGAGGCAGGAAAGTCAACCATAGTCAAACTATTCAAAGGCAAAGCCAGAATCCTGTGCGATGACAGGAACATCATCCGTAAGTTTCCGGAAGGGTACAGGGTTTTTGGCACCTGGAGTCACGGAGAAGTCCCGCTGGTCTCCAACTCTTCAGCTCCCCTTAGGGGGATTTTTCTTCTCAATAAATCACAAACCAACAGACTTGATCCGGTAAAAAACAAAACAGAAGCGCTTGCGAAGTTATGCGCCTGCCTGATCAAACCTCTTCTCACCAGAGATTGGTGGGAACGGACTCTTGACTTTGTGGAGGAATTAATTCGCACCATACCTGTTTATCACCTCAACTTCACTAAAAACGGGGAGGTGATCGATCTTTTAACTGACTTTATATCAGAGAAAAGCAAGAAAAGCAGTGAGATCGACTTTTGACAAATTTGATCTAGGTATTGACAAAGCGGTGTTTTTGTAGCATATTGATACAAGGAATTAGTATCCTAAGGAGAAAAAATGGAAAAGGAAAAATGGGCTAAGCCGGAACTAGTGGTGCTAGTGGAGGGGAAACCTGAAGAAAATGTGCTCACTCAGTGTAAGTCGGTCCACGCCACTACTGCTAATGCCGAATTATCAATAAGCGGTCAAAACTGTAAGGTCAAACTCAGGTGCAGTGTATGCGGTGCCTGTCAAGCTGAAGGCGGCGGTCAGTCTTAATAAAAATAGAATCTGTAACAGAAAAGGCTGTGATTAAAATTTCAGCTTGCTGCCCAGTAATACATAATCTCTAATGTGGCTCAACCAAAATACTCAAAAAAACAAAATCTGAAAGATTTCAGTCTCTGGAAAAACAAGAGGTTTCTCTTTCCAAGT
>CAZSZS010000151.1:0-11177 GCA_964611275.1 uncultured Eubacteriales bacterium | reverse complement strand
AAAAATAACACTCTTCAGAGAGTTTTCCCGCTTCTTTGCCGCAGTCAGGGCATATTTTGTGTCCCCCTTTTTCCAGGGGTACGTCTTCGGAGAGAAAATTTTCACAGCTTACGCAGTAATATCCTTCATAGACACCCTTGTAAATATCTCCTTTTTCCTTGAGCTTCCGGAAAAGGTCCTGCACTCCTTTCTCATGCCTTTTTTCCGTGGTCCGAATAAAATAATCATAGGATATATCCAGCTCATCCCAGAGGCTTTTAAACCTTTTGACCACCTTGTCAGCAAGTTCAATGGGTTTGATCCCTTTTTCTTGAGCACTCTTTTCTATTTTTTGCCCGTGTTCGTCGGTCCCGGTTAAGAAAAAAACCTTTTTTCCGGCTAATTTATTATACCGGCTGAGGGCATCGGCGATAATGGTAGTGTAGGCATGCCCGATATGGGGAACATCGTTCACGTAATATATGGGTGTTGTGATGTAAAAAGTTTGTTTAGGTTTCTCGTCCACTGATAAAGCCTCCTCTGATTAGAGTCATAGCTTCAGCTCGGGTAGCGCTGGAGGTGCGGAAAGAGCCTCTGACCGCAGATGTGACGGTCAGAGATTTCGGCTTTTTAGCTCCTCTCATGGACACACACATATGCTCTGCTTCAATAACCACCATGACTCCTAGTGGTTTCAGGTTCTCGTTTATGGTATCAGCGATCTGCTTGGTGAGCCTCTCCTGGACCTGAAGCCTTCGGGAAAACACTTCAACGGCACGGGCGATCTTGCTGAGACCCACGATGCGTCCGCCTTTTGGAATGTAAGCCACATGAGCAATCCCTGCGAAAGGAAGCAGGTGGTGTTCACACATCGAATACAGGGGAATGTTCTTGATAATGACCATCTCGTCATGTTTCTCTCCCTTTATGGGATGCAGAAATTCCGAAGGGTCTTTCTCGGTCCCTCCCAGGATTTCCTTAAACATGGATACAACCCTTTGAGGTGTTCGTTCAATCCCTGGCCGTGATAGGTCTTCCCCGATCCCTTCTAAAATGAGCTTGACCCCCTGCTCGATCTTTTTTTGGTTCACTTTCTTCTCCTCAAATCTCTATCCTTTGTTAACGGATGAAAATTCAGCTGCGGCCATTTCCATGATTCTTTTTAAAGGGACACCTTTTTTATCCGCCGCTTTTTTGCAGTCAGAGAATTCCGGCTGGATATTGATCAATTTTCCCTTAAATTCGGCTACTTTTATGGAAATGGTCTCTTCCATGACTTTTACATCCACTTTTTTTCGTTTAAGCACCTGTCTGTTTACAGGGAAATATCTCAGACCTATGGAGCTCGTTTCCTCAAAGACAAGGGCTGTTAAGCTGTCTATTCTATTGAATTCCGCAAGAATGGTCAATTTGGTGGCCAGCCGGTTCTTTTTCATAACAACCGGCGTTAAAAAAGCATCCAGGGCCCCATTTTTGATGGCTTTCTCAAGGAAAGCCGCAATGATCTGGGGATTAGAGTCGTCAATATTCGCTTCTATCTGATAGATTTTCTTGTCCAGATGGTGTTCGCATACATCCCCATAGAAGACGCGAAGGATATTAGGGAATCCTTTGAAATCCCTTCCCCCGGCTCCGCAGCCTATTTTTTCATAGCTGAGTTCAGGAAAAGGAGAAAAACCCTTGGCTAAGGATACGATAATGGCTGCTCCGGTAGGGGTGACCAGTTCCTCTTTGATGTGTGCGGAATAAACAGGAGCGGATTTGAGAAGCTCTGCAACAGCTGGGGCAGGGACAGGAAGGATGCCGTGGGCGGCTTCAACATGTCCGCCTCCTACATTTAAAGGAGATGCATGGAATTCTCCTATATCGAGCTGTTCTGCTAGAAAGCAGGTCCCCAAGATATCAATAATGGCATCATCGGCCCCAGCTTCGTGAAGATGAGCTCTAGCTAGGTCTGTTCCGTGCACTTTGGCCTCGGCTTTGAAGAGGTTTTTGAATATAAGAGCTGCGTTTTTTTTTACGGTCTCTGAAAACAGACTTTTTTCTATTATCTTTTCAATGTCCGCCCATTTTCTTGAAAGGGGTTCCTTTCTTTGAATGGAAACATCCACTTTTAAGGCCCTCAGAGAGGACCTTTGTGTTTCTTTGATGTCGATTTCAACCGGAAGGTTCAGGGAGTCCATTTTCTTTTTAAACACCCCCACATCAGCTCCCAGGTCCAGAAGAGCTCCCAGCGTCATATCTCCGCTTATTCCCGAAGATGTATCAAAATAAGCATATTTCATTTTTCTCTTCCTTCAGTCTGTCGGATTATCTTATTGAGGATATCAGAAATTTCCGGAAGCACGTCCCCTGCTTTTCCTCTGATGCTGGGGTCGGCTCTAGGCGTGAGAGGAGTCGCATCCGGGTTAATTTCTATGACCTTGACTCCCGACTCCATAGCGGTCATAGGGATGGAGGCGGCCGGGTACACCAGGGACGAGGTGCCGATAACGAGCATCAGGTCTGCCTCTGAGCTGAGTTTTACAGCTTTATTCAGAGGCTCCATATCCACAGATTCTCCGAACCAGACCACATGGGGACGCAGAAGGGCTCCGCATTTTGGGCATTTAGGGGGGATCTCCTC
Organism: uncultured Eubacteriales bacterium; assembly: GCA_964611275.1. GTDB lineage: Bacteria > Acidobacteriota > Aminicenantia > Aminicenantales > Aminicenantaceae > WJMT01. The sequence continues at coordinate 8,572 of CAZSZS010000151.1, read as the reverse complement.
AAGAGGGCAGGAGTGGTCTTCAGTAATGGTTCCTTCTTTGGTGCATCTTAATTTCCAGATATTTCCGTGCAGTTCGATGATATTTTCAGAACCAGCCTTCTGGTGAAGTCCGTCTATGTTTTGAGTTATAACATAAAGAGAGGAAAAGAGGTCTTTCCATTCCGCAATGGTTTTATGGCCCGGGTTCGGCTGTTTGTCCGCGATGATGCTTCTCCGCCAGTCATACCACTCCCAGACAAGCTTCGGATTGCTGGAAAAGGCAGCGGGCGTTGCAAGGTCCTGGGCTCTGAATTGTTTCCATAATCCGTCCTTGCCGCGGAACGTGGGGATCCCTGATTCAGATGATATGCCGGATCCTGTGAAGGCGATGATGTTATCCGCTTGAGACAGAAGATGAGCTGCTGTCTGAACTTTTTCCCTTATATCCATACTCTTTTCCTTGGTCAATAGAATAACTGAATTATCTTCAAACCTCAAGTGAGAAAACTGAGGAGGAGGACTTATTCACCTTTTACTTTCAATAGTATTATTTTGTTCTTGAAAAAATCTTGCATATCGAGGGAAAGAAAATGATAATAAGACATTGCCGTTTTTTTGAATATTCAAGGTCATTTAACCTGGATAATTCACAAGTTGAGGTTAAAGAGGAGATGAAATATGACAGACCTTAAGCGCGAAGGCTATCCCACTGCTGATTTCGGCATACTCGGTGGCACGGGACTCTACGATATGAAAGGAATAGAGGAGCTGAAAACAGTTGAACTCAACACGCCGTTCGGCCGGCCTTCGGATGCGTATGTAACAGGCCTGCTGGAGGGGAAAAAAGTGGCTTTTCTCAGCAGGCACGGCCGGGGACACAAGCGGTCTCCAGCGGAAATCAATTACAGAGCCAATATTTATGGATTTAAAATGCTTGGGGTGGGCCGTATAATATCCGTGAATTCAGTGGGTTCTCTCAAGGAAGAATTAAAACCCACGGATATTGTGTTCCCTGACCAATTTTATGACAAGACGTTCAGAAAGAATACTTTTTTCGATGAAGGATTGGTCGCTCATATCGGATTTGCTCATCCTGTGTGTCCCGATCTTTCAAGCCTGTTATATAAGACAGGAAAAGACCTGGGTTTGAGAGTCCATGACAAAGGAGTTTATGTCTGTATCCAGGGGCCTCACTTTTCAACCATTGCCGAGTCTCAAATCCATAGAAAGTGGAACTGTGATGTTATCGGCATGACCAGCGCTACGGAAGCCAAATTATGCAGGGAAGCAGAGATTTGTTATGCTACAATGAGCCTGATAACGGATTATGATGTGTGGCAAGAATCCGAAGCCCATGTTTCTGTGGAGATGATCCTGGACAATATGAAAAAGAACGTGCACAATGCACAGAATATTATAAGAAATGCTTTGAAAGCCATTCCGGAGGGAAGTGAAAGCACGTGTGATTGCCGGGACGCTTTAGAAAACTGTATTGTGACGCATCCTGATGCCGTATCTCCGGCTGCGCGAAGGAAATTAAGCCTTCTTGTTGATAAATATTTAAAATCCGCAGAGAAAGGGAAATAAACAGATGAGTTTGGTCATAGTCGGCTCCCTTGTCTTTGATACCATAGAAACACCCTGTGAACGAAGAGAGAGGATCATAGGAGGGTCCTGCTCCTATTCAGCCCTTGCTGCCAGTTATTTTACAAAGCCGAAGATCGTTTCTGTTGTGGGCGATGATTTTCCTGAAGAAATGATAGATAAATTCAATGAGAAAGGTATCGACACGAGGGGATTGGTTCGAAAAAAAGGGAAGACTTTTCACTGGGAGGGAAAATACGGCGATGATCCCAACCAGAGAACCACCATAAAGACAGAAATAAATGTTTTCCGGGAATTCAAGCCTCATCTGCTGCCCGATTACAGGGAGGCGGATATTGTGCTTTTAGGAACCATTGCCCCTGAGATTCAGTTAGACGTCCTCTCACAGGTCAAAGAGCCCAAGTTGACAGCTATGGATACCATTCAATTCTATATAGAGAATAATTTCGAATCGCTTATGGAGAGCATAAAAAAAGTGGACATCTATTTCGGCAATGATGAGGAGGTCAAAAAGATATCAGGAGAGACAAATCTTATAAAAGCAGGCAGAAAATTCCTTGAGAAGGGGCCGTCTTTAGTGGTGATCAAAAAGGGAGAGCACGGGGTGATAATGATCGGGCAGGAATTCATCTCGGGCATGCTGGCTCATCCGTGTGAAGAGGTGGTGGATCCGACAGGAGCAGGGGACAGCTTTGCGGGTGGATTCTTAGGATATTTGGATAAAGTCAGTTCCTTTCAGGAGGAAGACCTGAGAAAGGCGGCTGTTTACGGAAGTGTGATGGCCTCATTCACCATACAGGATTTTGGCATAACGCGTTTGGAATCACTGACCCCTTCAGAAATAGACAGGCGCTTTAAAGAAATGACAAATTTGGTTTCTTTTTAAGGCAGGTCATTGGACAGAATGACTTAGGAGGAAAGGATGAGTGGACGTGATTATCCCGTAGAACCTTATAAAATAAAATCAGTCGAGCGGATCAAAAGGCTTTCCCTGGAGCAGAGGGAGAAAGCCCTGGAGGATGCTGGTTACAATATGTTCAGTATCCCATCAGAAAAGGTTTTTATTGACCTTTTAACTGACAGCGGTACTTCAGCTATGAGTGACAATCAATGGGCCGGGCTTATGACAGGTGATGAGTCGTACGCGGGTTCCCGTAATTTTTTTCATTTTACAGAGACTATACAGGATATCACTGGGCTCAAACATGTGATCCCCACCCATCAAGGCAGAGCTGCGGAAAGAATTCTTTTCACAGTGACAACAAAAGAGGGGAATTATGTTCCCAATAATATCCATTTTGACACAACCAGGGCAAACCTTGAAATCAGGGGCGTCGCATGCGCTGACCTGGTTCAGGAGAAAGCCTATGACCCGGAAGCGGATATCCTTTTCAAGGGAGATATGGATATCGATAAACTGGAGAGTTTTATCAAAGACAAAAAGCCTGAAAACATTCCCTTTGTGATGATAACCATAACCAATAACAGCGCAGGCGGACAGCCTGTATCTATGAATAACATAAAAAACGTCAATAAACTGTGCCGGAAGTACGGAATCCCTTTGTATATAGATGCCTGCCGCTTTGCCGAGAATGCCTATTTTATAAAAAAACATGAGCCCGGTTACTCAGGAAAATCCATACCTGAGATCGTAAAAGAGACCTTTTCCTACGCAGACGGCGCTACTATGAGCGCAAAAAAAGATGCTCTGGTCAATATCGGGGGATTCATCGCGGTCAATGATGACGGATTAGCGGAGAAGCTCAAAAACAATCTGATCATAAGCGAAGGATTTGCCACCTACGGGGGTCTGGCCGGACGCGACCTGGAAGCTGTGGCACGAGGCTTAAGAGAGGTTCTGGAAGAGGATTATCTGGAACACCGCATCGGTCAGATAGAGTATTTATGGGAGCGGCTTAAAAAACAGGGGATCCCTTTATACGCTCCTCCGGGAGGACACGCCGTGTATGTGCTTGCTGACCGGTTTCTTCCTCATATCCCAAGGCAGGAATATCCGGCCTGGGCTTTAACCGTTGCGCTGTACAGGGAAGCGGGAATACGAACCGTTGGGATCGGTGGAGTGATGTTCGGAAAGAGAGATGAAAAAACCGGGAAGGAATCGTTCCCCAAACTTGAGTTGGTCCGGTTAGCTATCCCCAGAAGGGTCTACACTCTCTCCCATCTCAACTTCATAGCGGATGCCGTGATACAGACATATGCAAAGCGTGACCAGGTCAAGGGAGTCAGGATCGTCCATCAAGCACCCCATCTGCGTCATTTCACAGCGCGTATGGAAGAGATCAAGTAGCCCGGATTTAGACTCTGTAGAACCACATAAGCGGCACCCAGAGGGAGTGGGCGTAAGGAAGTTTCTTGTGGTTCACAAAAATATCTGTTTTTTCCCAGTCAACCACAATATTGAATACCTGGAACAGACTTTCTGCTTCTTTTGGCGTAAATGTCACGGAATGACGGATACGTTCGCCAGAGCCCTTTTCTTTGTATGTCGGCAGCTTTTTTGAGATATCAACGGCTTTTTTATATTTTTTTGACGGTTTGTATCCGAATTCAATGGTGATTTTAAAGACCTCCGCATCTGTCCTTTCGCGCAAAATATTATCCAGTATTTCCCTTTCTTCCGGTTCGAGTTCTAACTCTTTGTGTTCAGGCATCCGGATGCATCCTTTTTTATGTTAGTTTATCTCTTTATATGACAAGCCGCCCCTTTTGTCAAAGCCAAAAAATCAGATAATATACATGCAGTCACCGTAGCTGAAAAATCTGTATTTTCCCCTTACGGCTTCCTTATAGGCCTTCATGAGCAGCTCATATCCCGCAAAAGAAGCGGTAAGCATGAGCAAAGTGGAGCAGGGGAGATGGAAATTGGTCAAAAGCCTGTCCACGACTTTGAATTGGTATCCGGGATAGATAAAAAGGCTTGTCGAGCCCTGGCCTGATTTTAGAATGCCTTCTCCGGCTGCGCTTTCCAGGGCCCTCACTGTAGTGGTGCCTACTGAGACCACCGGGTTTGATTCCTTTTTGGCTTTTGTGATCATCCGGGCTGCTTGCTCACTGATAAAATAATCTTCTGTGAGCATCCGGTGGTCTCTGATATTTTTTACCCTGACCGGTTGAAATGTGGCCAGGCCGACATCCAGAGTGATATAGGTGAAAGGAATTTTTCTTTTCATTATTTTATTTAAAGTCCTGTGTGTAAAATGAAGCCCGGCTGTGGGAGCGGCAATAGAACCCTGTTTTTGTGCGTACACGGTCTGGTATCTTTCGAGGTCAGCCTCTTTTAAAGCCTTTTCAGATTTGCCTCTTTTGATATACGGGGGAAGCGGAGCATAGCCGATTTTTTTCAATTCCTCAAGCACATTATCTGATACAAAACGAAGCACACGCCGGCCTTCCGGTCCTTTAGCCATGACTTCTCCCTCAAGAGAGGGAGAAAACACGATTTTGTCTCCCGGTCTCAGTTTTTTTGCCGGCCGGCACAGAACTTCCCACGTTTTATGCTCTTTTTCTTTTAAGAAAAGGAACTCTATTTCTTTACCGCTTTTTTCCCCCCATGTTCTGGCAGGTATGACTTTAGTGTTATTGAGGACCAGTAAATTGTCTTTTTGCAGGTAATCGGGAAAGTCAGAGAACTTGGCATGTGTGATCTGCTTTTTTTCTCTGTGGAGCACCATCATACGGGATTGTTCTCTTTTGGGGAGAGGCTTTTGGGCGATCAGTTCTTTGGGAAGCTTATAGTCAAAATCTTTCAATTCCATCTGAGATCTCTCTCTCGTCATTCAGGGATAGATCATGACTCTTGATCGTTATTGAAGAGTTTGTTTTGAGGATTCGAAGAACTTCTTTTGTATCCCAGATGTTTGTAAGCCCTTTGTGTGACACAGCGTCCTCTAGTGGTCCTTTCAAGAAATCCGATACGCATGAGAAAGGGTTCGTAGATAGACTCTATGGTGTCTTTTTCTTCGTCTATAGCTGCGGATATGGTGTTTATGCCTACAGGACCCCCTGAAAAATTTTCAATAATGGTTGAGAGGATCTTTCTGTCGACATCATCCAGCCCCATGGAGTCCACTTCCATCATATCAAGGGCTTTAACAGCTTCTTCATAGGTTATTTTCCCATCGGCAATGACATCCGCATAGTCCCTGACCCTTCTCAGAAGCCTGTTGGCAACCCTGGGAGTCCCTCTGGCCCTTTCAGCTATCTGGGCCGCTCCCTGGTCTGTGATGCTTACGTTTAAAATGGAAGCAGACCGTTTGATGATGTTTTTCAGGTATTTTTTATCATAGAAGTCAAGCCGGTTTATGATTCCGAAACGGCTTCTTAAAGGAGGAGTGATATGTCCGGCCCGGGTGGTGGCTCCGATGAGGGTGAATTTTTTGAGTTTGAGTTTATGGCTCCGCGCGCTGGGTCCCTGTCCTATAACGATGTCAAGGCTGTAGTCCTCCATTGCCGAATACAGGATCTCTTCCACTGAAGGATGGAGGCGGTGTATCTCATCGATAAAAAGGACTTCCTTGTTCTGCAGGTTTGTCAGGATGGCAGAGAGGTCGCCGATTTTTTCTATGACAGGGCCTGAGGTGGGTTTTATCCCCACTCCCATTTGTTTGGCAATGATAAAAGCAAGGCTGGTCTTTCCAAGCCCCGGAGGTCCGTAAAGGAGCACATGGTCCAGGCTGTCTTTTCTTTTTAAGGCCGCTTTTATGAATATGTTCAGTTTCTTTTTAATGGTCTCCTGACCGATAAATTCATCGAATGTCTCGGGCCGCAGATTGTCTTCGAATTTGAGGTCTTCTTTTGTCCGGACGGGGTTAAGCACTGCATCGACATTCTGTTGTTTTTTCATTTTTTGTTTTTGTCTTTATCTTTGTGTGTTCGTCTTCGCCGTTTTCTGTCTTTACACAATCGTATATCTTATTTTGGGCTTTTTTTCAAGATAAATCCAGACCCGGCATTTGGATTCCAAAGGATTCCTCAACAAAAAGAGAGGTGGAAAATGGATTATATTTTTGCAAGCCTCATCAGGCTTTCTTTAAGTAGTTTTTCGAATCCCGCATCTTTCCCCAGTTTTTTTATAGCTTGGTCAACGGTTTCATAGACTTCTTTTCTTTTAAATCCCATATTGGTCAGAGCAGACAACAATTCATCTTTTTCTTTTGACATTCCGGCAGTCAGTATTTTTTCTTTATCCTCAAGTTTTCCCTGGAGTTCCAGGGCGATGCGCATGGCTGTCTTCCTGCCTATTCCGGGAACCAGGGATATTCTGTCTATGTCGCTTTTTTTTATGGATTCCTCAAGGTCAGAAACACCGATTCCCGAGAGAATGTTCAGAGCTATTTTTGGGCCTATACCTGAGATGTTTATGAGCTTCAGGAACAGCTCTTTTTCTTTCTTTGTTAAGAAACCGAAAAGAGAAATGGACGTATCCGTTAAGTGTGTGTAGATATGAAGCTCTGTCTCTTCTCCGATTTCCCCGAGTTCAAGAAAGGTAGACAAAGGTATCCCTGCACAGTATCCTACTCCCTTAATATCCAGTACCACTTCTTCGGGATTTTTGTTTATCAGAATGCCTTTAAGATAGGATATCATGGTGTTCCTTTACGTATATATTTTTATGTTCCCTTTATTTTGTCAAGAAAAATTCTGGAGTTAAGATGGCAGAAAGCCGCAGCCAAGGCATCAGAAGCATCTTCTTCAATTTTTTCCTCCTGAATATGAAGAAGAGTCCTGATCATGCTCTGGACTTGGTCTTTATCAGCCCGGCCGTAGCCGGTCACCGCTTTTTTTATTTCCAGTGGGGAATATTCATACAGGGGGCATTGATTGGAAGCCACAGCTATAAGAGCAGCCCCTCTGACCTGTCCCAGTATAATGGCTGTTTTGACATTTCTGGCATAGAAGAGATTTTCAATAGCGATCTCGTCCGGATCATAGGCTTTTATTATGGAATCGATCTTTGTCTTAATTTCATGGAGTTTATCCAGGAGTGGTCTTTTTTGGGATGGTTTTATCACTCCGTATTTTATGGCCTTGAGTGCCTGGTCGTCCTGTTCGATGATTCCGTATCCGGTTGCTCTCAAGCTGGGATCGATTCCTAGAATCTTCATAGGTCCCTTAACGCTTTAATGTCATTGCAAGTTTTAAGATATACGGCAGTCTCATTCGGCTTGTTTACTGGGAATACTGCTCGATTTCTTTTTCGTCAATATCAAAATTAGCCCAGACATTCTGGACATCGTCATGGTCTTCCAGTTCTTCGATCAGATTGAGGCACTGCTGTGCTTTTTTCCCCTCCAGTTTGACATAGTTCTGCGGGATATAGCTGATGCTGGAAGTATCCATTTCTATTTTGTTCTCTTTGAGTGACTTGTTTACTGAGTCATAGTCTTTTGGAGATGAAATGACCTCCCAGTTGCTCCCATCATCTCTCATGTCCTCAGCACCTGCTTCCAGGATAAGGTTCATGAGGTCATCTTCAGAAGCTTCTGATTTGGCTACTACAATATATCCTTTTCGGTCGAACATCCATGCCACACAGCCCGATTCACCGATATTGCCTCCGTGCTTGGAGAAAATATGTCTTAATTCAGAGACAGTGCGGTTTTTATTGTCAGTCAGTGTTTCGATAAAAACAGCGACTCCACCCGGGGCATAACCTTCATAGGTTATTTCTTCGTAGTTGACACCTTCCAGTTCACCTGTTCCTTTTTTTATAGCCCTGTCTATGTTATCAGAAGGCATGTTAACGGATTTGGCATGATCTATAGCCTGGCGCAGTCTTGGATTTTTATCAGGGTCTCCACCTTTCAGGCGTGCGGAAACAGATATTTCTTTGATGATTTTCGTGAAAGCTTTCCCCCTTTTGGCATCCTGGGCAGCTTTTTTATGTTTAATGGAATGCCATTTTGAATGTCCTGACATGGTGACTCCTTATTATATGATGAGCTAGAGAAATTTTAGCATAATTACG
>CAZSZS010000150.1:0-8469 GCA_964611275.1 uncultured Eubacteriales bacterium | reverse complement strand
AGCAACCTCGACTTGTGAATAATCCAGATAAATAAAAAGGCCTCTTTTTTTCTAAAGGGAGGGGTTAAATGATTGATAAAAAGAAAGATACCGAAAAAGCAGCATTGAACAACACTTTACCTGTTGACGTCAAACAGATCGAGCTTCCAATAACAGGGATGTCCTGTGCGGCCTGCGCCTCAAAAGTGGAGAAAAGCATATCCCGAATAAAAGGGGTTTCCAAAGTCAATGTCAATTTGGCCAGCTCCAAAGCCTCCGTTGCATACGAGCCGCTTCAAACGGATGAAGGGAGTATCAAAGATGCCGTGAGACAAGCCGGATACGGAGTGCAGGATGAGCCTGATGAAGGGGAAAAAGCTGTTCATGGGGAGCACACGGAAAGATTCAACAGACTGAAAATAAAACTCGCAGCAGGGATCTTTTTGGCTCTTGTCATATTTTTAGGAAGCTCCACTAAATTGTTTCCATGGCTTCCTTCTTTTATGAATAATGTTTTTTTCCTCTGGATTCTTGCGACGCCTGTTCAATTCTGGATCGGATGGCCCTTTTATGCAAGCGCATGGAATGCTTTGAAGCATAAAAGCGCGGATATGAATACCCTTATAGCCGTGGGTTCTTCCGCAGCTTATGTGTACAGTGCGGCTGCTGCTCTTTTTCCGTCGTTCTTTGTTTCAGGAGGTATCATGCCCCATGTTTATTTTGATACCTCTTCCATGATCATTGTGATCATCACTCTGGGGAGGATGCTGGAAGCAAGAGCGAAAAAACGCACTTCCGAAGCTGTGCGCAAGCTTATGAAGCTCAAACCAAAAACAGCAAGGGTGATAAAGGACGGAAAAGTATCCGACATCCCCGTAGGTAAAGTCAGGGTCGGTGATGTGATTCAAATCCGCCCGGGCGAGAGGATTCCGGTGGACGGCATTGTGACCAAAGGGGCTTCATCCGTAGATGAGTCCATGATAACAGGAGAGAGCATGCCTGTTGCCAAAAAAGAGGGAGATGAGGTCATAGGGGCGACCATGAACAAAACAGGAAGCTTCCTGTTTAAAGCGACCAAAGTCGGCAGGGACACAGCCCTGGCTCAGATCATCAAAATGGTGGAGCAGGCCCAGGGAGCTAAAGCTCCTATTCAAAGACTGGCTGATGTCGTGGCGGGATATTTTGTCGTGATTGTGATATCCATTGCTGTGGTGACCTTTATTGCCTGGTTTGTTTTTGGCCCCAAGCCGGCACTGACATTAGCGGTTTTGAATTTTGTGGCAGTGATGATCATTGCCTGTCCCTGTGCCATGGGCCTGGCAACGCCCACTGCGATAATGGTGGGAACAGGCAGGGGTGCTGAAAACGGGATTTTAATAAAAGGCGGAGAAACTCTGGAAAATGCTTATAAGATACGCACGATTGTCTTTGATAAAACAGGAACGATCACAAAAGGCTTGCCTGAAGTAACGGATGTGGTTCCCCGACCTCCTTACACTGAGGAGAGGCTTTTGTTTTATGCCGGAAGCGCGGAACTCAATTCCGAACATCCTCTTGGAGAAGCTGTGATAAAAGGAGCGGGAAAAAGAAGAATATCTCTTCGTGACCCGGATACATTCCAGGCTTTTGAAGCACAGGGAATCAAATCCCTTGTGGATGGGAAGGAAGTTCTTCTGGGCACACAGGATTTCATGGAAAAAAACAGGATCTCACTCGGAGAACTGACGGAAAAAGCCGCAGCCCTGGCCCTTGAAGGGAAGACCCCGGTTTTCGCAGCCGTGGATAATAAGGCTGCAGGCCTTATAGGCGTGGCTGACCCACTAAAAAACGACGCAGTCGAGTCTGTCGCAAAGCTCAAGAAAATGGGGATGGAAGTGGTCATGCTGACCGGAGATAATAAACGCACAGCGGATGCGGTCGCCGGAAAAGCCGGAATAGAAAAGGTCCTGTCTGAAGTCAAGCCAGAAGATAAGGTCGAAGCAGTGAAAGCTCTCCAGAGAGAAGGCAGAAAAGTGGCCATGGTGGGGGATGGGATCAATGATGCCCCAGCCCTTGCCCAGGCGGATATTGGCATGGCCATCGGGTCCGGAACCGATGTGGCCAAGGAAGCCTCGGACATCACTCTTATAAGCGGGGAATTAAAGGGAGTCGTCTTAGCGGTTGATCTCAGCCAAAAGACCGTAAAAACCATAAAGCAGAATCTTTTTTGGGCTTTTTTCTATAATTCAGTGGGGATACCCATAGCTGCCGGCGTTCTTTATCCTTTTTTCGGGATTCTTCTTAATCCCATTATTGCGGCGGCTGCCATGGCTTTCAGTTCTGTATCAGTGGTGTTGAATTCTTTAAGATTAAAAAGAGCCTGAAAAAAGGCAAACAACACCTTTAATCGATTTTTAAAGGCTTATGATATAATGACTGCAGTTTCAAAGGAGATAAGATGTCAAAAGGGCTTTCCCCTAAGTCAGCTTATGAAGAAGATCCTTCTGTTGTTGCGGAATTAAAAAGCGCATCGAAAAAGTATAAAAGCGGAAGCCAGGAGATCACAGCCCTTCATGCCACTGACCTTGTTCTCCGGAAGAACGAACTTCTTCTGATAATAGGACCTTCAGGTTCGGGAAAAACCACGCTGTTATCCCTTCTGGGTTGTGTGCTTTATCCAACAGAAGGATGTGTGTGTATCAAAGGAACGACCACAAGAGAGTTGGGCGAAAGAGAGCTGGCCAGGCTCAGAAGGGAGGAGATCGGTTTTGTTTTTCAAAATTTCAATTTGATCTCCCCTTTAAGCTCAGAGGAAAATATCATGGTCCCTCTTTTACTGAACAGGCTCTCCAAAAAAGATGCGAAAGACAAAGTAGAAAAGGCCCTTTCCTTGGTCAATCTGCAGGAAAGAAGACGGTCCCTTCCAAAGCAGTTATCGGGAGGTGAAAAGCAGAGAGTGGCGATTGCCAGGGCACTGGTTTCCGACCCTTCCATTATTCTCTGTGACGAACCCACAGCTTCCTTGGATGAGGAGGCAATGGATGTTGTTTTAAAACAGCTCCGCGCACTGGCGGATTCAGGAAAAGCGGTTGCTGTGGTAACGCATGATCCGAGATTAAAAGGCTATGCTGATAAGACACTCAACCTGCAGAACGGCCGGATCATGGAAAAGTGAAAGGCAGGGTGAAAACTATGTTTCAAAAGCGTTTCGGTTCCGGTTTTCCATACGGAATATTGATTTTTTTCATACTGACGGCTGTGCTTATCCTTTCGCCTTCCTGCAGCCAAAAAGAGCCCGTTTCTGAAGAAAAGGATAAGGAATGGGATTTTGAGCCCGAGCGAGTGGTGGGGATAGGCAGGATCGAGCCGGAAGCAAGAATACTGGAATTGACCTCAGAAGTGCCGGGAATCGTCAAGGAAATCCATTTCAAGCCCGGAGATTTTATTCAGGAAGGATCTGTTCTTCTCACCTTGTCCAACTCGGTGGAGCAGGCGAGAGTGGAACAGAAAAAGGCGCAAATCCAAACACAGAAGTCGCGGATCCTGGCGGCAGAAGCGGCTTTGTCTTCGGTTCAGATACAGGCAGAAAACGCACGAGCCAATTTCATGAGGGCCAAAACACTCTACGAAAGAAACGCCGGGACAAAAAAGGATTTTGACCAGTCTCAATCAGAATATGAGGTGCTTCTCGAGGATACGAAGCGTCTGGAAGCTGAGCTGGTGGCGGCCAAAGATCTCCTCTATCAGGAACAGCTCGACCTGGAAGTCGCCAGAAAAGAGCTGAACCTAAAATCAGTAAAGACACTTTCCAGCGGACAGCTCCTGTCCCTGGATATTACGCTCGGTTCTTTCCTTCATATAGGAGAAGCGTTCGGTACCTTTGCCCCTGAGAGCCCTCTTATAGCCCGGTGCGAGATCGATGAGCTTTTTGCAGACCGGGTCAAGGTGGGCCAGAAGGCTTACATACGGAAACAAGGGGAGACCGAGGCCCTTGCCGAGGGAAGTGTGTCTTTTGCCGGCCCCTCTTTGAGAAGAAAATCTATTTTTTCAGATGAAGTCGATGAGCTGGTCGATCGAAGGGTCAGGGAAGTGGAGATCAAACTGGATAAGGGAGCCGGGCTTCTCATAGGAAGCCGCGTTGAGTGCGTCATCTCTATAGAAGAATGAGGATATTCACAAAATGATACGCTTTGCCCTCAGGTTTATCAGCTATGACAAACCCAAATCACTGGGGGTCATCCTGGGAATCATCATTTCGGTATTTCTAGTGGTTCAGCAGACGGGGATCTTTCTTTTTCTGACCGGTGCCATGGCTGCACTGGTGAACAATACGGAAGCGGATATCTGGGTAGTGGACAGCAAGACAACGGATGTCAATTCAATGGGGCATATTGACATGAGGATCGGCCGGCAGATCGAGTCCATTCCCGGAGTCAAAAAAGCATTTCCTCTGGTCGTATCCGGTGGGACGGCACGGTTCAGCGGAGGGAAATCCTCACCGGTTCAGCTTATCGGTGTTCAGCCTCCCGGCTTTAAAGGAGGGCCCTGGGATGTTATTTTCGGGGAGCTCACGGACCTTCTGGAGAAAGGAGCTGTGGCTGTGGATGTGTATGAGAGCGAGAGCCTGAACAACGCGCGAGTTGGCACGGGCTTTGAAATAAACGGAAGCCGGGTGTTTGTTTCCGTTTTGTCCAAAGGCGCCAGAGGATTCGGCTCCACCTTTGTTTTTACCACTCTTTCGAGAGCCAGGTCCTTAGGGAATGTGCCGGAGAACAAAGCCAGTGCGTTTCTTATCGACGTGGAACAGGGGTTCGAACCGGAACAGGTCAGAGACCGGATCAATGAAAATATTTTCTCTGTGAGGGCCTGGACCAAACAAGGGTTTTCAAGGTCTACGGTGATGACCATTCTTTCGACCTCCGGCATTGCGTTTTCCATAGGGACACTTATTCTTTTTGCCGCGATTTCAGGAGTGGTGATCATCGGTCTCACTATGTATTCAGCAGCCGTGGACCGTCTCAGAGACTACGGGACACTCAAGGCCATTGGAGCCGGCAACTCTTATATAAGGAGCCTCATACTGATTCAAGCAGTGTTCTTTGCTTTGCTGGGTTATGGGGTAGCTATCATTCTCATAGAGGGTTTTAAGCGGGGAATTGCCGGTTCCGGTATTTTGTTCGAGTTCAGTTTGGGCCTTAAGATCGCCTTTATCCTGGTCACGGTCCTTATTTCCCTCGGAGGGGCTGCCTTTGCCATGCGGAGGATATCCAGGGTCGAGCCGGCCAGTGTCTTCAGGACCTAGGCACAGTGTGCGGTCAGGATATTATCGCTTGACGCCTGAAGGCATATTTGATTAAATTTGATTTACCGTGGACGCCCAAGCGAATCAGAAAAAAGACATTTTGATATCCTGGAAGGAAATCTCTGACTATCTGGACTGTGATGTAAGGACATGCCAGAGGTGGGAAAAGGAATCCAAACTTCCCGTGCACCGGTTCATAGATTCATCAAAGTCCAGGGTGTTTTCCTACAAACAGGAGCTCGATACCTGGCTTGAAAACAGAGCTCAAAGCGAAACCAAAGACAGGAGGAGGTATCTTTTTTTTCTTGCCCCTGTCTTAGCTATAGCTTTTATTTTATTTTTTTTGATACGGCCGCACATGCCTAAAGAGCCCCATGATTTCAGGATCGAGGGATCGGAGCTTGTGATGTTGAACGAAAACCAGAAAGAGCTCTGGCGCTTTGACACACAGATAAGGGACCTGCAGGATGATACATTTTACAGAAATCACTTTCAGTTCAAAAAAACAGATGGAGAAAGGCGTCAAATGAACCTGCCCCTTATCATGATAAAGGATTTGGATCATGACGGCCGGAAAGAGGTCTTGTTTGCGCAAACTCCTGTTGATTTCAATTATGCTCCAGCCAGGCTTTTTTGTCTCAGCAGTAAAGGCGAGATCAGATGGATTTTTGTGCCAGGACGGAAGATGATTTTTGGCGAAAAGCAGTATTCATCTAAATACAGTATTTTTGGATTCAAGGTTGTAGATTTTGATAAGGATAGGCCACCTGAAATACTGGTGATATCAGATAACAGGGATATGTTTCCCACCCAAATGGCTGTTCTCGATAACCAGGGAAACTTACTGAGGGAATACTGGAATTCAGGAAGGATCGGAGATGTTTCTTTTTGTGAACTGGACATGGATGGGGAGGAAGAGATCCTGCTGGCCGGCTGCAACAATGAATACAACACAGGATGCCTGATCGCGCTGGAGCCTGATTTTACAAGCGGAGGCTCCCCTCAGACTGGATATTACAAGTCTCCGGGACTCACCCAGGGAGCGGAGAGATGGTACGCTCTTTTACCCAGCACAGATATAGGGAATTCAGCATTTATGCGCGATCCTGTCTACCGGATTCTCATTAGTGAAGAGAAAACCATATCCTTTGAGTCCAAGTCAGGCCTTATGTATGAGTTTGATTTCGATTTAAAGCTTAAGGAGATCCGGTTCGCAGACCAGTTTGAAATTGTGTATAGTGAGGCCTATAAGAAGGGCACGGTCAGTGAACAATTCAGCGAAAAGACCATGGCTGAGATCAAATCCGACCTGATGTCCAAGGTCCTTTATTATAACGGAGAGGACTGGATTTCAAATCCCCTCCTGGCCAGAAACAAATCCTCTGCTCAAGAGCGGGGGCACTGATAAACCCGGTCAGAAAAAATAAGTTTCCATAGCGCCTCATCTCCTTAAGAGAAAAAAGAAACGGCCTGAAAATTTATTTTTCCTAAAAAAAGCTTGACAAATCAATTTAGATGCGCTATTAACTAAATAGTTAGTTAAAATAACATAATAAAGAGAGCTGAAATGGACTCCAAGAAGAAAGGCCAGGCTCGAACCCGCGAGAAGATCCTCAAGGTAGCCACAAAACTTTTTGCAAGAAAAGGGTTTGACGGAGCCCGGGTAGATGAGATCGCCAAAAAAGCCGGAGTGAACAAGGCTCTCATCTATTATTATTTCAAGAGCAAGGAGGAAATTCTGGAAGAGATCATGAAGAGGTTCCTTGAAGAATCTCTCCGGAGAAAGCAAAAAATGCTGGAAGGACCCGAACAGATGGACAAGGAGGAATTGATCCAGTCATCCTCTGAAAGGATCTTCGATCTCTACAAAGGCAATGAGGATGTGCTGCGTATCATCATCACTGAAGAGCTCAAATCGGAAAAAAAGCAGTGGCCGCTTTTTCAGCTTCTGGATATGGGGCTTGCGGACGGATTAAAAATGGCTCAGGATGTGGGGATTTCAATCAGCAAGAAAGATACAATAGTCAGGGCTGCCTTCTACTTCGGATTTGTTCCCATCGCATTTTTCACTCTGCTCAAAGATGAATGGGCCCGCTACTACAACTCGGATAAAAATAAGGATCAGAAAGAGTTCATTGATATCCTTAAGAAAACATATATAAGGTATCTTATCGAGGAGCTTAAGGAATGATTTTTTTTAAAAGGCAATTAACTGAATAGTTAGTTAATAAAATGATGAATAAAGACAACCTTTTATCTGTTCAGTTCGTTCATGGTTATAAGAAAGAAAAACAAAATGAAGGAGGATGACATGACGGCAAGGAGAAAACAGACCAGCCAAAACAGAGCTGTGTTCATCCCCATCCTTTTCCTGACAGCTGCTGTTTTTATTGTTTTGCCCCTTTTGTCAATACAGGATTATACAGGCGAAGAGATCATCCAAAAAGTGGATGAGCTCCTTAATACGAAAACAGCTTACGCTAAAATGAAAATGACCATTGAGACCACTTCAGGCCAGGAAAGGACTTTTCTGTATGAGTCCTGGGCAAAAGATGAAGGGGAGAAGAGTTTGATCCGGTACCTCGAACCAGTCCGGGTCAAAGACCAGGCGGTTCTGATGCTGAACAATGCGGACGATATCTGGATGTTTTTTCCCCGCACCCAAAGGGTCCGCAAACTGGCCACCCATGCTAAAAAGCAGAAAATGCAGGGAAGTGATTTTTCCTATGAGGATATGGGCAGTGGAGAAACCTTTATCAATGACTTTGAAGCGGAAAGACTTGAAGATGAGAAAAAAAATGACTATGACTGCTACAAGGTCGAACTCACCCGGAAGCCGGGAAGCGATATCTCTTATATTCAAATGATTATTTGGGTCAGAAAAGACGATTTTGTTCCCATCGTTATTGATTACTATGACGAAGATGCCCCGGAACGAGTTTTGAAAACCCTGACCCAGAGTGATATTGAGGAGATCGACGGGATCCCCACGGCCATGAAGTTTGTGATGATCGATAAAAACAACAACACCCAGACAGAGATGGAACTATTGGAAGTCAACTACAATGTGGAATTGGATGACCGGATGTTTACGGAAAGGAACCTGAAAAGATGAAAAAAAAGGCTTTTTTTATTTGTGCCGCCATGCTCATCCTCCTCTCCATAACGCCCGAAGCCAGGGGTGATGTGGACCTTTTCGGCTACTATGA
>CAZSZS010000149.1:0-10021 GCA_964611275.1 uncultured Eubacteriales bacterium | reverse complement strand
GATCCCGCAGAGGCAGAAGCCGTAAGCCTTTATCTTTATCTTAAGGAAAAAAATCTATTCGGCCGGAATAAAAACAGCGAAAGCCGGTTTTTCCTCTCCGTTCCGAACCCGCTGCTGGAGGCCATTCGGATCAATTCCGCAGGAGAGTTTCCCATTGAGTATAAATACGGACGGGAGATCAACCAATCCTCTCTGTATGTCAAAAGAGTTCCTTTAAAAAAGGAAGGACTACCCGAGGCCCTTTTGTTGAAACTCCAACTCAGTCTTCCGGATATCTATGCTCTTCTGTTCAACGCAAACTGATGATTTTGTTGACTCTCCTCTCATAATCTGATATCAGATTAACTGAAGATGAAGAGAATCGCAATTTTGACATCCGGGGGCGACTCACCGGGAATGAACAGCGCTATAAGGAGTGTGGTGAGGTATGCCTTATCTCAGGGGGTTTCAGTGACAGGAGTCTCTCACGGATACCAGGGCCTGGTGGATAAAAATTTCATTGAGTTGGATAGAAGGGATGTCAGCAATATCATCAACCTGGGCGGTACGTTTTTAAAAACGGCCAGGTCAGAAGAATTCTTAAAAAGAGCCGGACGGGAAAAAGCTTACAAAAATATGACGGAAAGAGGGATCGAGGGCTTTATTGTCATAGGAGGAAACGGCTCTTACAAAGGGGCTCTTGTGTTTAACAGAGAGTTTGATTTCCCTGCCGTTGGCATTCCGGCCACTATAGACAATGACATTGCCGGTACGCAGGAAACACTGGGCTTTGATACGGCTCTGAACACAGCTATGGATGCCATAGACAAGATACGGGATACGGCTTACAGTATGGACCGGATTTTCCTGGTTGAGGTCATGGGAAGAGAGTCCGGGGCCATTGCGGTTCACTCGGCCCTGGCCGGAGGGGCCGAAGACGTGATTATTCCGGAGATCAAACAGGATATGGACAGTATTTTAGAAAAAGTGAAACAGGGCAGAAAATCCGGAAAGAAAAGCTGGATCATTGTGGTTGCTGAAGGCTCGGGGAAGACAGAAATCCTGGCTGAAGAGCTGAAGAAATATATCGATGATGTCCGTGTTACGGTCATAGGACATATTCAAAGAGGGGGAAGCCCCAGTGCGTTTGACAGAATATTGGGAGCGAGAATGGGGCGAGCGGCAGTGGATGCTCTTTTACAGGGAAAAAGGCATCATGCCATTGGCTGGAGAAATGATACGCCGGTGGTCTATGCTTTAAAGGATGCTGTCCAATACAAACGTGAAAATTTTTCTCGATTTATAAAATTAATCCAGATTTTAACCTGAGTTTTAAAGAGGCATCTCTGGAAAAAATGGGAGTATAACAGCATGAAAGCAAAAGACACGGAACAATTGGTGTATCCGAAGGCTCTTAAGTGTTTTAGATCTTTAAGGGAAGCTGTAGAAGCCTTTGAGAATATCTTAAAAAAGGATTCTCAACAGAGCCAGACTGACTTTTACAGAGCCAAAAGGTTTCTGCGCGAAGGAGAGGATTTTTTCAGAGAATCCATAAAGAATGCCAGAAGGCTGTTGGGACCGCTTCCCGAATATGTGACGCCTGATTATAAAAACTGGAGGGAAAACCTGCTTGACGAGTACAATATGCTCGCTAAAACAGAGGAAGAACAGGAGCTGCTCGAAGAACTTCTCCGGGATGATTTTTTAAATGAACTGATGATCAAAGAGGAGATAAAGAAATTTCTGAGCTTGAATTACGCTTCCCAGCAGGAGGGGAAAAGAAAGCTTTCTCATATCAAGATCAGAATTATTTTTGATAAACTGGATGAACTGCTGGCTGAAGCAAAAGAGCTCCAGAAAAGGATTCTTTCAGAAAAACAGGTTTTATAGGGTTCCGCTTGATCAGGATTTGTTCGATTTGTTCAAGGCGCTTACGGATACGGGTTTAAAGGGAGGCCTTACAGAGAACAGACCGGTTTCTTCCGGAGTGCGGCCGCACAGGGCGTGGAGCAGGTCATAGATAACAGGAGCGCATGTCCGGCCCTGGCACTGACCCATGGTGCAGCGCGTGGCCATTTTAAGGCTGTTCGGATCATGACAGCCCATGCTGACGGCATCCTTTATGCTTTTCATGTTCACGCTTTCACAGCGGCACACAATGGTATCATCCGGTATTCCGAGAACTGTTTTTGGTTTGATTTGATAGAGAGAGTTGAAGCACCTGACAAAGCTCATATGGTGTTTACGTTCTTTTTTGAGCTTTTTAAAAAGAGGCGCCAGGTCTGCCTTATCCATGAGCCCGAGTTTTTCCAGTATGGTGTACGCAGCGATCTTTCCCTCGTTCAAGGATTTGTTGGCGCCGCCTATACCCGTAATTTCCCCGGCTGCAAGGATGTTTTCCACATTGGTCTCCATGCGGTCATTCACAACAACTGTCCAGCCTCCTTTTTCTTCGCCGTATTCCAGCCGGCATCCGGCCATCTGGGGGGCTTCGATGTTCGGCACAAAGCCGTAGCCGACGACCAGGGCATCGGTCTGATATGTTTTTTCTGTTCCGCTTATGAGTTCGCCGTGTTTGTCAAGTTTTCCTATGACCACTTCCTCCAGTGATTTTTCTCCCCGCGCTTCTATGACATGCCTCCGGAATTTTACGGGAACTCCGGAAGAGAGTATTTTTGATATATAACCCGCTCCTTCCATAAATTTGGACGATTGATGGAAGAATTGAGGGAGAAATTTGATTTTGTTCAAGAAGGGTGACTGTTCCATAAGGCCGAGCAGTTTTCCGCCGTTTTTCAGGTATTCATAAGCGGCTGCGAACAGAAACAAGCCGGAGCCGGCCATCAGCATTTTATTTGCGGGCAGAACTCCGAAACTCTTGATAAGGACCTGAAGCATTCCCGTGGAGTACACTCCGGGAAGGGTCCATCCTTTAAAAGGGAGAAATCGTTCTCTTGCGCCTGTGGCAAAGAGAAGAATGTCATATTTAAGAGTGAATGTTTTTTCCCTGTTGTATTCGATCAGCAGTTCATTGTTTTCATAGACTCCCATCAGAGCGGTCTTGTTCATTAAAGTGATTTTCTTTTCTTTGACTTTGTCTATGAAATTAAATCCGATCCTTTTTATTTTGTCCGGTTTGTACGAAGGGTATTCTCCCAGCTCTTCGGGGATCTTCCTTAAGAGCTGCCCGCCGATGTGGATATTTTCATCGATGAGAAGGATGCTCAAGTCATGATCGGCCAGAATGTCAGCAGCGGCGATTCCTGAAAATCCGCTTCCTATGATGACAATATCGTATTTATCTTTGATCATTTGTCTCTATGCTCATTCCTTCACGGACTTCGGTCATACAGGCCCTGATATTCGGAACCCCGTTTATGGTCACCGTGCACTCAAAACACACTCCCATGCCGCACAGAGCGCCTCTGGGCTCTTGGTTGACTGGATTCTTTTTCAGTGTTTTGTATCCCGCTGCTATCAGGGCAGCCAGAACTGTTTCCCCTTTATATGCTTTGATTTCCGTGCCGTTGACCGTTAATGTGACTTTCTGTTTTCTTTTAATTGAGTCTATTCTAAGGTCTTCCATTTTTCCGGATCGAATGTCTGGATTTTTGAATCCATAGACTATCTATTGATTGAAAAATTGTCAAGAATTGTTTTGATTGTTGCAGCCATGTGATAATTTCCGGATAGTGCCACGTAAAAATTTCTGGCCAAGCAAAAATCGGATAAGGTTCTCTTTAGCGGCAGAATGCAAGGAAAACGAAGATGGTCAAGGAAGTTATCACAATGAGCAAGAAAGAGATTGATCGTTTTATGATACTTCATAGAGTGAGGACAGGAAGGGATTGTGCATGGCAATCGAGGGCGTAGAGCTCCGAATAAGATGTCTCTTGAACTTGAGGAAAGGATAGGGATTCTAATAGATCAAAATAGGAGATTCATTTTTCTGTTGGTAATGATTTTCACTCCATTGCATCGAATTCCAATCCTCTAAGCGACTTCATTGCCCATCACATATATAAAATAACGGACGGATCAACAAAAAAACCAAAAAAAGAGAGAATATCAGAAAATCGACCTTCTTTATCATCTCAGCCCTTCCTTTAGAAAGTATAAAGGGATTTTTATCTTCAATAATAAGGGGACAAAAAGGGTCGACATCTGTTTTCTCGTCTTTCCTCTGTAGGAATTGGCATAAAGGCAGTAATAGCGGACTATAACCTGTCCTTCGTCTGGAATGTGAGAGGTCACCTGGGCTATAAAGTCTAGGCTTATCCCTGATCTAATCAGGGATAAGACATAGAGTCTGTCTCAGAGCTGTGCGTTCCATATTGATAGACCACCTGTCCATCATGCAGGGATAAAAAATTCCTTTAGACTGAACTCTTCAACTATAAAGATAATCTTGATATCAAAATTAAATTACATCAATTTAAACTTATTTAGATAATCTGGTCTGACCAACACTAGAGTTGACAGGCGGCAAATACCTCATCCTTTTCATTGTCCAAATTCTTTTGTTTAACCAGCTCTAAACTGTCCACGAAAGTCTGCATAGGAGTTCGACCTTGACAGCGCTTTCCTTGATGAGTGCGGCTATTATTGTAATACTTGATCCATTCGTCAAGATCTTTCTGCAGCTCATCGATATCTTGATAGATTTTTTTCCGGAAAGTCACGCGGTAAAACTCATTGAGAATCGTTTTATGGAAGGATTCACAGATCCCATTTGACTGTGGACGCCTGGCTCGGGTTTTAGTGTGTTCTATCTCATGATATTGGAGAAAGATCTCATAGGGATGTTTTTCCGGAACTCCACAGAACTCAGTGCCGCGATCAGTCAGAATCCTCAAGATATCCACTCCCTGGTCCTCAAAAAAGGGCAAAACCCGGTCATTCAGCGTATCCGCAGCTGTTACCGGCACCTTGGCTGTATACAGCTTAGCAAAAGCCACAGAGGAATAGGTGTCCATAACAGTCTGCTGATAAATCCTCCCGACTCCTTTGAGATAGCCCACGTAAAAGGTATCTTGAGCCAGCAGATATCCGGGATGTTCTGTTTCAATCTCATCCGGATCGTGCTCTTTTTCTTTTTTAAAGCGCTCCAGAGCCTGAACCTGTTCTTCAGTGTAAACAATACCTTCAGCAGCAGCCTTCTCCTCCAAGGCTTTCAGTCTCTTGTTGATGGTCTCAAGATCATGTCTCTGCCAGATAGAACGGACTCCTCCGGAAGAGACCAGGATGCCTTTTTTGCGAAGTTCATTGGAGACTCTCAGCTGGCCAAATGCCGGATACTCATAGGCCATCTGAAAAACGGCTTCTTCTGTTTCAGGAGCAACCCGGTTTTTGATACAGGGTTTCCTCCGGCTTTTTTCTCTCAAGCCGTCCATGCCATTCTCTTCATAGGCTTTTTTGATGTCATAGAAGTGTTGACGGGAACAGCCATTGATCTTACAGGCCTGAGAAATGTTTTGTAAAAACTCGGCAAGCTCTAGCAATGAGAGCTTTCTTTTGATAAGCTTGTCTTGGGTGGTCATTAATTCCTCCTCTTTTTGTTTTGTTAAATTTCTAAGGAGGTAATTTGACCACCTATCTCCTCACAGTGTCAAGTCAAGTTAATCCTTAAACAGATAATCAAAAGCATTAGGATTCTTTTCCATTATTTCACAGAATGCTATTAAATTTCTTTCAATATTATATTTTTTATTTTTACACATTTCTACTTTCCTATTCTTATCAAAATTCTTTCCATTTCTTATAGAATTAAAACATTTATCACAAAGTCTAAGAGCCCAACAGTCTTTACACTCCTTAAAAAATTCCTCATATTTAATTAAAAATTTATATATCAATTCATAATAAAAACCCTGTTCAATGTCTCCTATTTCAAAATGATTCCCTGTTCTTTCGCATATATAAAATTTGCCGTCTGTATTCACAAATAACCTTCTTTTTCCGGGGAAACACATTCCCTGAGGTGGATATTTTTCTCCTAGAAATCGCATTTCCCTTGATCTAATAATATGAAAATCTTTGTCAAAAAGTTTCTTTTCGATATTTAATTGGTCATGTTTTTGATTAACTAGTGAATGTTTGTATTTATTGAAAAAAGTGTTAATTATTTCTAACTTCATATATTTTTGATCATCTAAACCCATATCTTTAAAAAAGCTTGTTTGATAACTGTCAACAGGAGTAAAATTTAGTTTGCTTGGCACAATGTCAATCTCTTTATTTCTATAAAAAAAATCTATAATTTCACCAAAATTATAGGGAGGAGCTATTACAATATTAAATAAAACTTCGTTTTTGAAATAGTTTTCATCAATTTCATTTATCAATAAAATATTTTTAAATATCTGTCTAAATGTTCCGCTACCATCAGGATAAACACGATATCTGTCATGTATTTTTTCCGGCCCGTCGAGACTTATTACAATACTTACATTGTTTTTGATAAAATAATTGATAATTTCTCGATTTAAAAGAGAGCCATTAGTTGTAAGTGTGAATCTTATATGTTCATTGGAGACGTATTCTATTGCCTTTTTTATTAGACTAAATTTTAAAAGCGGTTCTCCTCCATAGAATCCAATGCATGAACCTTCTTTCTTATTGTTATCAACTTTCTGAATAAAAAAATCTATTGCTTTCTTTAAAACGTAAAATGACATATCTTTATTTCTGTGCTTCCTTTCTTTTTTATATTTTCCTGAATAAACACAGTATTTACATCGATA
Organism: uncultured Eubacteriales bacterium; assembly: GCA_964611275.1. Classification (GTDB taxonomy): domain Bacteria; phylum Acidobacteriota; class Aminicenantia; order Aminicenantales; family Aminicenantaceae; genus WJMT01. The sequence goes on along the minus strand of CAZSZS010000149.1, from coordinate 3,299 downwards.
ATTGCAATTTTCTGTTACTTCTAAAATCAGATGATTTAATCCACTGTTCAATTCTTTTTTAACATCAGATATGGAATTAATATCAAATGAAATAATAGGTCTCTTACATGAAAAATATCCTTCCTTTAATTTCTTCTTATACTTTTCATATCCCTCTTCAATTTCTAATAAATTATCTAAACATTTTATATTCTTAATGTCGCCTTTGCTCTTAATTTTTGAAAATACTTCAAAATTATCAAAAATATTTTTTTCAACCAGCAGTATAGCGTTGCTTGTTACGTCGTAAATGTAATTTTTTTCTTGGGTACTAAACTTTTTAATAAACGGCTTTTCTTGATGCATAGATCAGAACTAAACTACCCTTTTTAAGATTAAAACTCCTCCCCCGCAGACCTTATTTTTTTCTTTTTTTTAATAAACTATCAGACTTAATCAGATTGGGAAAGCCCACTCTCCATAAAATTGAAGATCCGCATCAAACCAGAGTCCTGTCTTAACTAACTTTTCCAAACAATAACAATAGCAACCGCATGTGCAACCACCCTTTGTCAATTCATTCTTTCCTTCGTATACTGTTTCCATTATAATCTCCTTAAAATATATTTTACCTTTTTATATGCAAATTTTATGCCAAGAATTTATCCCAAGTAAATTTGGATTGGTGAAATGAAAAAAGATACACTGAAATCTACTAACTCATTAATAATAAAAGAAATAATGAAATAACATGTAACATATTTCACTTATGTTACATATTTTTAGGTTCATTATACTAATTGCCAGCAATTTTATTTTATCATTAAGAGGATATAATGAATATGATCTGTTTCAAAGTTTGAAAATGATGTTTTGAAGAGAGTAAAGAATTTATAGAGAGGCTCTATAATTGCCCTTTTCTATGGGATTAACTCATTATATTGGGCAAATCTTGACATAAATAATTAATTAACTTAGTATTTTAATATAGTCTGATAAATGAGGGGGCGCAGGTGAGAAAGAAATATTTTGTCATTTTAGTAGGAATTCTTTTATGTGGGTTCAATTTAAATTATACAGCTGTTTCTTCTGCTGAATCAAATAAAAATGAGGCGCTTGAGGAGGTTCTTTTAAAAAGTTCTCAGTACTGCAGTAAATTAGCCTCAGCTGTTCTTGATTTTGTATGCAAGGAAAAAGTGACTGTAGATTTTTTTGCATTAGGTGATAGTGGGCCTCAATCCAGCATTGAACTTCATGCATTGTCAAGGCAGAAAGATATTGGCGGACGGAGTAGGCGAAGAAAATATAAGACTCAAAAATTGATTTATGACTATCAGCTTACTAGAAATGGTACTAATCTAAAGGAGAAGAGAATTTTGTTAGAAGTGGATGGGAAAAAAGCCTCAGAAGAATCAGATGACATTGAAAGAGGATTTTCTCATTCACTCTTGATACTTGGTCCCATTGGCCTTTTAAGCGAATACTGGCAGAAACATCATGACTATAAAATTAAAAAAAAAGGCCGGTTATTCGGGGAGAAAATCTTAGTTGTCGAAGCTGTTCCCAAGTCAGGAAGCACAACTGAACACCTTTGGGGGAAAGTATGGATAAGTCAAGATGATTTCAGCATTCTCAAGATAGAATGGAACCAGGAATCAGCTGAGGGTTACGAGTCTCTTGTCCAAGAGGCAAAACAGCAAAATTTACAACCTGATTTTACTTTGATTGCTGAATATGAGTATGAGAAAAATGGAATTAGATTTCCATCAAAATTCGTTCTGGAAGAGAACTATAGACATCCATGGTACAACATAATCAGAAATTCAAAGAAAACGGTTGTGTATTATGACTATAAATTTTTTACAGTTAAAACCGATGTTGTTGTTAAATAAAACACAACTTCCCGAAAAAATGCGTGAAATATTTAATAGGATCTAATCATTTTATATAGGTTAATGGGATTTGAACCCTAAAAAAACAGAATTAATACTCTAAAAAAGGCTTTAGAAATTAAAAGAATTTGTTCGTTTTAGACAGTATTGTAGGTTGGGCAAATCTTGACATAAATAATTAACTAACCTAGTATTTTAATATAGTCTGATAAATGAGGGGGCGCAGATGAAAAAGAGATATTTGTTCATTTTAGTGGCAATTCTTTTATGTAGCTTTAATGTAAGTTACGAATCTGCATCTTCCATTGGATCAAATAAAAACGAGGTGCTTGAAGAAGTTCTTTTAAGAAGTTCTCAATACTGCAGTAAATTAGCCTACGCTGTTCTTGATTTTGTATGCAAAGAAAATGTAACCGTAGATTTTTTTGCTTTTGACGAAAGAGGAGCAATATCTAGATTTGAACTTCATGCGACATTACAGCATAAAAATTTTGGAGGGGGGAGAAGGCAGATAGAATATAAGGCTAAAGAATTGGTTTATAACTATCAGCTCGTCAGCATGGATAATAAACTAAACGAACAGAGAATTTTATTAGAGGTTGATGGGAAAAAAGCCTCAGACGAATCAGATGACATTGAAAGAGGATTTCCTCATTCACTGTTGATACTAGGTCCCATTGGCCTTTTAAGCGAATACTGGCAAGAACGTCATGACTATAAAATTAAAATGAAAGGTCGGTTATTCGGTGAAAAAATCTATGTTGTTGAAGCTGTTCCCAAGCCAGGAAGCACAACTGAACACCTTTGGGGGAAAGTATGGATAAGTCAAGATGATTTCAGCATTCTCAAGATCGAATGGAACCAGGAATCAGCTGAGGGTTACGAATCTTTTGTCCAAGAGGCAAAACAGAGTGGACTTAAACCTGATTTTTCTTTGATTGCTGAATATAAATATGAGAAAAATGGCATACGGTTTCCATCAAAATTCGTTTTAAAAGAGTACTATAGACATCCAAAATACAAATTAATTAAAAATTCAAAGAAAACGGTTGTGTATTATGACTATAAATTTTTTACAGTAAAAACCGATGTTTTGTGAAATAAAACACAACTTCCCAAAAAAATAAGTCAAAGATGGGAGATTTGTTTTTCTGTTGGTAATAAATTTCCCTCCATTTCATTCAATTTCCGCCCTCTAAGCGACTTCATCGCCCATCATACATATAAAAATCAGGTCAAGTCAACAAGTAACCCACAAAAAAGAAACTATCAGAAAATCGACCTTCTTTATTATCTCAGCCCATCCTTTAGAAAGTATAAAGGGATTTTCATCTTCAATAATAATCGTACACAAAAAGTCGGATCCTGTTTTTCTCATCTTTTCTCTGTGACCAGAAAATGGAGGTTAGGATGAAAGTTTATCCGGCT
>CAZSZS010000148.1:0-9944 GCA_964611275.1 uncultured Eubacteriales bacterium | reverse complement strand
AAGGGGAAGACCCCGGTAATAGAGACGCACCGCTTTGGCATACGGCTTCCACATGTCCATGGCTATGGCTTTGGGTCTTATGCCAATGCGCTTGAGACGTTTAAAAAAGGGTGAAAGACTATCTACCCGGCGGCCCTCGCCCACATATACCACCCGTCCTCTCTCCAGGTCCACCACCACTGTCAGATAATTATGTCCTCTCCTGACGCTCACTTCATCCACTCCTAAAAATTTTATCTTTTTGAGGTCCTCTTCCCTGGGAACCCGACGCTTCAGCCTCTTTTTATCTATCTCTTTGACTGTGGCCCAGTGAAGACCTGTATGCTCTGCAACATCCCTTATGGTCATATAAGCGCAGAGATCCATCACATATTCCTCTAAAGTATGAGTGTAATGCTTTTTCGGATCCGCACATGAGATATTTTCATACCGGATCTTCCCGCAGTGGTTACAGTAAAACCGCCTCACCTTCACCCGCGCAAATACAGGTCTCTTCCCTATGGGTAAGAGTCGAATCAACCTCCATCGATAGCCTTTCCTCTTCACATCCCATGTGCTGCAGGCCCCGCAGCGCTTCTTTGACCGAATAACCTCTAAGTAAAAAGCACTTCCTTTTTTCCAGGACCTTAACTGATGAAACCCATAAAGACCTAAAACATGATACAATAGTGAAAGGGACATCGTTATTCCTCCTTTTAAAAATAGTTTTGTTACTATGAGGAATTTAATACGGTGTCCCTCTTTTTGCAACTCTAGGTATCCATTATTGTGATGAACCTGACCCTGAAATGAACTGTTTAAGGCTTCAAATAGCCCTGAAAATGCATTTAATTGCAGCAATATCAATATCATAGCTTGGTCCGACCCCATTTTATACATTTTATAGTTGACTGGACATGTTTTCTGTGTGTACTATAAATAGCGCAATTGATTAGAGGGTGGAAAATGGAGTATCAGACGGAGTCACCATGATCAGCAGAAATTTTTCAGATAAAAAGGGTCATATCTGGTTATTTGGGGTCCTGGTAATATGCCTATTCTGGATGCTTGTGTTGGTCTCCTGTAAAAAAGAGGAGAAAACCCCGGCAGAGAAACCAAGTGATAAGGCCTTCAGTGATCTAACCGGCGTGGAAGCATCGGAAAAATGGCTGCAGATGCTCACTGCCGAGCCGGATCTCATATCCCCAGCCGAGGGGAAAAAAGCGGTGAAAATAGTAGCCATACATCCCCAGGGTCAGTTAAAGGAAGACTCTCAGGATGATGAGCTCAGTATTACCTTTTCCCGCCCTGTGGCACCCCTGGAACCAGTGACACCTGGCCGTAAATCCCTTATTCACACCAATCCGTCTCTCAAAGGGGAAGGTTATTTTAAAAACGCCACCACTTATGCCTTTGTGATAAAAGAGGATTTGAAACCGTCCACTACGTATCAGGTGGTTTTTGAAGGGTATGAGAGTCCCTTTGGTTTCCAGGTAAAAAAGCATTTATGGGAGTTTTCAACTCCTCTGATCAGTATCCTGAGGACAGTTCCCAGCCAGAATAAAAAATGGCAATCACTGGGACAGCGTGTGCTGGTAAAGTTTTCCCAGCCAGTAAATCCCCTGGATATCAAACCCTATATCAAGGTCACTGTTGACAACCAGAATTGGGAACATTTTCAGGTGCGTTATTCCACAGAAGAGGAGCGAAAGGAGCTCTATTACTGGCAGGGTTATCGAAAGGATCCCAAAAAATTCATTACTGTTTTTTCCACTCTCGCCTATCCCCAGGCTGCCGATATCCGAGTCAACTTTCTTAAAGGACTGACCGCCGCCGCCGGCAACCTTGGATTACCGAGAAACCAGGTGCTGGAGTTCCGGACCTTTGAGAAATTCGTTGTTGAAAAAGTGCCGGAAGCTTTTAATCCGGACCAGGGTATTGAAGTTCATCTGTCCAATCAGGTACGGATTGCTGATTTTCTGGACCAGATCAACATTGATCCGGAGGTAAAGATCAACCGGGATTATTATTATGGCAATGAAAAGTTCCGGATCATGGGGGATTTCAAGCCAAATTCCCGTTACATTGTCTCCATTCCCCATTCGATACAGGATGTGTTCGGAAACACTCTTCCTCATGATTACCGGTTCACAATGATGAGCAAAGATTATACACCCTACCTTACCCTTCCCACCGGGTCTCATTTTGTCCTGGAAAGCTATCTGGCCAGAGAACTTCCCATCCTGGTCCGGAATATCAGAGAAACAGGGGTGCTTTATAAACGGCTTAAGAGTGAAGACTTGATGGCCCTTGTCGACGGGGGTCGATTGGATACCGAACGCATCAATCCGGAGGATTGCCAGGCCTATTCCTGGCAGATCCCGATCCATCATAACCAAAGCATGGCCCTGCCCTTCAAACTCGATAACATCGGGATAGCGGATCCTGGTGTGTATTATATTAAATTCAATCAGGCCACCAATTACTGGGGCAAAAGGGGAGCTGTTTTTCAGCTGACTGACCAAGCCCTGGTCGCCAAGTACAGTCCCACTCAAATTTTTCTAACCGCTTTCAACCTGAAAAACGGCAAACTACAAGAACAACAAAAATTTGATATCCTGGGACAAGATTTCAGGGAGCGGATCAAAAGCGGCGAGGACGGAGTGGCGCTGCTGAAGCCCCGGGACAGTATTTTTTTAAGCCGGGACCTGCTTAAATTTAAAATTTATTCACCGGAGAGCGGAGCCTTTATTTGGGGTGAAAAGGATACCATGTTTGACATGTGGAACTTCCGCTATGATTACAATATAAATTATCGCTCCTCTCCCCGTTCTTATTACCACCGTCTGCTGGTGTTCACTGATAAGGATCTTTACAAGGCTGGTCAGGCCGTACGATTCAAAGGTATTTTCCGCCATTTAGTGAGCGGTGATTTGCAGATACCTGAACTCGATAAAATTGAAGGGGAGGTATACGATTCCTCTAATAATAAACTCGAGAACTTCACGGTTGATCTGTCTGACTTTAAAGAGTACGGAACCTTTGCCCACCAGTTCCGGCTTCCCAGGAAGACCCCATCCGGTTTTTACCGGATCCAACTGAAGATCACCCAACCTGGCCAGGATGAACCCTATATTCAGAACCTGAATTTTTCAGTCCAGGAGTATAAACCGGCAAAGTTTGAGGTGACGACCGCTTTTAACCAGACTCATACCATTGCGGGGGAGTCCATCTCTGGACGCATAGAGGGAAGATATCTTTATGGTACGCCCATGAAAGAAGCCCGCGGAGATTTCAGCCTGAGGATTAATAACATTTACTACACTCCTCCGGGATGGAGTAGATTCACCTTTGGTACCGCTGAATCCGGCACTGACCGGACCATTATCCAGAAAAGCCTCGTTCTTGATGAAAAAGGCATCTTTAATTTCGAACAGAAAAGATTCTCCTTTGATACTAAGAATTCGGTACGGATGAACTTGTACGGCGAAATCCAGGACAAGGATAACAACCGGATCAGTTCCGGTTCCTCGATGGTGGTTCACCGGGGGGCTTTTTATATCGGGGTTCGAACAGGTTCTTATTTTTTTCAGAGTGGAAAACCGGGGTCTGTCGAGATCATCACTGTGGATCCCGATGGGAAACAGAAAGGGGAACACAGACTAAACATGCTTATTGAGCGGGTGGATTGGAAGTCTTATCAGAAGGAGGATGCTTCGGGCAGTCTTCGGTGGTATTGGGAGCGGGAACGGCATCCTGTAACTGAAGAAGAAATAACCATCATGAACGGGCAGTTATCCAGAAATTATACTTTTGATCAGCCTGGGTATTACGAGATCACCCTGACCGGCATAGACCGTTTCGGCAACCAAATCACCACTACTGCCAATTTCTATGTCACCGGTCAGGGATACGTCTCATGGCGCATGGATGAAGGCAGGATTATTGATCTGGTGACAGACAAAAAGGAATACCGAGAGGGTGAAACGGTTGAACTGCTGATAAAATCCCCTTTCAAAAAATCCACAGTGCTGATCACTGCCGAACGGGAAAAGGTCTTCTGGTATAAGACTTTTTCCCTCGATGGTAATGCCGGAACTGTAAAAATACCGGTTCTCAGGGATTTTATGCCAAATATCTTTTTTAATGTTCTTCTTTTAAAAAAGAGAACAGGAGTCCAGTGGGATGACTCGGGGAATGATATTGGGAAACCGGAGTTTTATGCCGGATACGCCGGTGTTAAAGTGGAGGCTGACTCTCAGAGACTAAACATAGACATCTCGGCCGATAAAGATTCTTATGATCCGGGAGATGTTGTTACTCTCGATTTGACTGTCACTGACTACAACGGTGAACCGTTAAGTTCGGAACTATGTATCTCAGTGGTGGATAAAGGGGTACTGAACCTGGTGGGCTATGAACTGCCGGATCCTTTCAAGTATTTTTATCAGGAGAGACCGCTAGATGTCCGCACAGTGTCCACCCTGATGGATGTCCTGGGCCTCCAGCGGTTTTCAGAAAAAGGTGAAGATCCCGGGGGGGGAGCCGGCGTTTCGACTTTTGGTTCTGTAGTGGTAAGGAAGGATTTCAAAGAGAGTGCCTTCTATCAGGCTTTTGCCTATTCCAATAAACAGGGAAAGGCAACGATCAACTTCACCCTTCCGGAAAACCTGACCACTTTCAAGGTGATGGTTGTATCCGTGGACCGCCAACATCGCTTTGGGCGGGGAAAGACCGATCTGCTGGTAAAAAAGGAACTGGTTCTCAAACCGGCTATGCCGGATTTTCTGAGACCGGGGGACAGCTTCCAGGGCGGTGTAACCGTCACCAACAACACTGACGAAGAGATGAACGTTACCGTCCAGGCAGAAGTGTCAGGTGTTCAGATTTCAGGTGCTCAGGCTGAGAAGAAGATTCACCTGCCGGCTTTTAATACCGGTACGGTCCTGTTTGATTTCAAGGTTCCTGAAGGGCAAGAGATTCCCCGATTTACCTTCCGTGCACACAGTGATTCCTATAGCGATGGATATGAACAGTCCGTTTCTGTGAGAATGCCTCAATTCACGGAAACAGTGGCCACATCCGGGGAGGTGACCAGGCGCAAAGCGGAAGAGCTGATCACAGTGCCCAATGACAGCATCCGAGAATATGACAACCTGAAAATCGCATGGTCTCCGTCCATCTCAAGCGGAGTGGAAAAGAGTTTTCAATTCCTGGAAGAATACCCCTATGAATGTCTGGAGCAGAAGATCTGCAGGCTCTTACCCTTGCTGAAGGAAAAAAGTTTTCTCACCCGGTTGGGCATCATAACCCAATCCTATGAAGACCGCCGTGAGCGGGTTGAAACATTTATCAACCGAATGGAGGATTATCAGAATCCTGACGGGGGAGTCGGTTACTATCCGGATACCCTCCACAGCAGCTGGTTTTTAAGCGCTTTTGCCATGGATTTTCTCCTGGACGCTCAGAAAGCCGGGTATCAGGTGAGTGCAGAGTTTTTAAATCCTTTGCGGGAATACATTAAGAAGTTTTGCCAGAGTAGTATTGACAGCCAGTATCCATACAGCCTGAATTTGGAACTGTTCAACATGGCCTATACCGCATATGTCCTGGCACGGGACGGGATCATTATGCAGGACACAATCAATAACCTGTTTGAAATGAGGGAACGCCTCCCCTTGGAAGGAGCATCCTACCTTATCAGGATATTTGACCTGACAGATGAACTGCCTGATTCCATGCAAGCCCCTCTGACCCGGATGCTGCTCAATAACATAAAAGAGGAACCCACTCGGACCCATTTTGAAAACCGCCCCGATCCTTACTGGTGGACTGTCCATGGTTCTTCTCTGCGTACCACTGCCCACATATTCGATACTCTGCTTCTGGTGTATCAGCGTTTCCCCATGGCTCCAAAGATTGCCCGCTGGCTCTTCGATACCCTCCGGAACAAACAATATTTGAACACACAAGAACACCTGGCCATTCTCAAGGCCTTTGAAAAATACTATGAAAGATACGAGCTGGAAGATCCGGACTACATCGCCCGTATTATTTTGGATAAGAAGGAAATGGTAAATGTTCGAGTCTCTGACAGGAGTTTTTTCCAGCTGGATACGTTTTCCCTGAAGGATTTTGATGCTGGAGAACAGGTCAGTTTGAAAGTTCAAAAGGAAGGCAAGGGGATCATGTATTACAGCACCCGACTGACCTACCGCCCAGCTGGGATTCTTTCTCCGGTGGACAGGGGATTCGAAATAGAAAAGATTTTTCTCGACCAGGCAGGTCATCCAGTAGCCCCAAATCAGTTTAAAGCTGGAGAAAACTATATGGTGGAACTGAAGGTCACCACTAATAAGGAACGAAGTTTTGTCGTGGTCAACGATCCACTGCCGGCGGGTTTTAAAGTGGTCAACCCCAGATTCCGCACCCAGGCGAATCTGGCCGGAAATAATATAGAAGAAGGTGAAGCATTCAGGTATTGGGGTGACTTTTATCACAGCCAGTATTATTTTGACCGGGTGGAGCTGTTTGCCGATTTCCTGTCGGCAGGTACTCATACCTGGAAATATCTGGTGATTGCCACCAACAGCGGGGAATATCAGTTGCCTGCAACTCTGGTATTGCAGATGTACACCCCGGAGGTTTTTGGAAGAAGTGCGGATCAAAGGATTAAGGTTAAATAAAAAAAAGATATTTCTGATCCTGTTGTCACTGGGGACAGCTGGAGTGATGGTGTACCTTGCGTGGTTCAATCATTCCTGCCTTTCAGATCAGGAAGAGTCCTTGCGATTTGTGGACCGCAGGGGGGAGCTTCTGGGATTTTATCTGGCGGATCAGAAGCGTTACAGCGCTCACTGCGGCCTTAGCCAGGTATCTCCTCACTTTATCCGGGCAATTGTACTGGTGGAAGACCGGGCATTCTACTCACATGTTGGGGTAAACCTATCTTCCCTGACCCGGGCTCTTTTTCAGAATGTTCAGGAGGGGAGGGTGGTGTCGGGAGGATCGACCATCACTATGCAGCTGGCAAAACTGTTGTTGAATGCGAATCAGAAGAGAACTATTTTCCGAAAGCTGGAGGAAATAATATTTGCCTTAAAACTGGAACTGCACCTTCCCAAATCAAAGATTCTAGAAGAGTATATCAATCGTCTGCCCTTTGGCAACATGATATATGGCATTGGGCCGGCGTCAGAATTTTATTTTGGCAAGTCCGCTGATCACCTATCTCTCAGCCAGGCTATTGAACTGGCTGTTATTCCAAAAGCTCCCACCACCTACAATCCTATCAAAAACAAAGAACAGTTACAGGCAAGAAGAGAATGGATCCTGGATGAATTCTACCGCCAGGGATTTGTATCATCCCATGAATACCAGCGGGTGGCCAGTGAAGAGGTTCGTTTTAGTGTCAGGAACTCCCTATTTGTAGCCCCTCATTTTATTGAGTTGATCAAGCGCTGTTATGGGAACGACTTTTTAGATCAAAAGGAAATATATACCACCCTGGACAAGCATCTCCAGCTGAAGGTCCGGGGAATTATCCGGGAACATCTGCAAAGGCTCCGGTCGTATCATGTTCAATCTGCTGCAGCAGTGGTGATAGATAACGAATCACATGAGGTGTTGGCCTACCTGGGTTCTCCTGATTATTTTGATGCTGAGAACAACGGATATGTGGATTATGCCATCTCACTCCGACAACCAGGGTCTACTCTGAAACCTTTTGTTTATGGAGTGGCTTTAGAAGCAGGATACACTCCATCGTCCATTCTCCCGGATATTCAGTTCCCGGCCAGGGGCGGATTTTTCCCCCGGAATCATGATGGAAGGGAACACGGCCCCTTGAGGTTGAGAACCGCCCTAGCCTGTTCCTACAACATTCCAGCCTTTTACCTGGCTCTAAAGTTGACCCCCACCCTGATCCTGGAAAAACTCCAGTTGGCTGGTTTCTCGTATCTTGATAAGCCGGCAGAATTCTACGGAGAAACCATTGCCTTGGGATCCGGAGAAGTGAGACTGCTGGACCTGGTAACAGCTTATTCCTGTCTGGCCAACAAAGGCGTTCTTTATCAGCCGCGTCTGTTGAAGGAGTGGCCGGTAAGCGACAGGCGTCAGATATTTTCCCCCCAGTGTGCCTTTCTTCTTTTCGACATTTTGTCAGATCCTGCTGCCAGGGCCGGCAGCTTCGGTTATTTCTCCTCCATGAATCTGCCTTTTCCTCTGGCGATGAAAACCGGTACCTCAAAGGGATTCAGAGACAAATGGGCGGTGGCGGTCAATTCCAAATATACAGTGGGAGTATGGCTGGGAAATCCAAGCGGCCGGAATATGTCGCAGCAAGTGGTGGAGACCGGAAACAGTGCCACTATAGTCCGGGATATATTTCTGATCCTTCAGAAAGACTGGGAGCAGGGAGGGCTGCCGGTACCTCCTGGTATTGTCCAGCGGGAGGTTTGTGCTCTGTCCGGAGAATTAGCAGGTCCATACTGCCGGGACCGGGTGGAGGAGTATTTTGAAGAGAAGAACCTGCCCGAAGGCCCCTGTTCCTATCATCTAAAGGCTGAAACAGGAATAAAAACGGTCTATCCTGAACTCTACCGCGAATGGTGGCAAAGGAATCAGCTGGCCAAACAAACTTATCTTGAGGGCAGCCGGGAAATTGAGATTGTATCTCCGCAGCAGGGGGATCGCTATTATATATCTAGAGCTCTTCCTCTGGAAAGTCAGCAGATCCGATTCAAGGTCATGGGTGTAGCAAGCGGAGAGAAAATCACATACCGCCTTAATAACCGGATTTACCGTATTCTCTCCTATCCCTGTTTCCCCCTGTTCCAGCTGAAACCAGGAGAATATCTGCTGGAAATAGAGATTGCGGGTGAATGCCGGGACCGAGTATCTTTTGTGGTTTATTGATCCTTTCTAATTCATTCATATCGCAGGGCATCTACCGGATTGGATGTGGCGGCTTTGATGGCCTGATAGCTGATGGTAAGAAGAGCGATTCCCAGGGCAATGAGACCTGAAATGACAAAGGTCCCCGCACTCGGGTTAATCCGGTAAGCAAAATTCCGCAGCCACTGCTGCATGGCATAATAGGCCAGAGGCCAGGCGATAATATTCGCCAGAATTACCCACTTGAGAAATTCCCGAGAAAGGAGAAAGTAGATACTGGAAGGTGAAGCTCCCAGTATCTTCCGGACTCCGATCTCCTTGGTTTTTTGCTGGGCCGTGTAGGCAGCCAGTCCAAAGAGTCCCAGACAGGCCACAAACACAGCCAGAATGGAAAAAACAGAAAAGACCCGGCTCATTTTTTGATCAGCCGCATGCATTTGCTCAAAACTGGCGTCCAGGAAAAAATAGTCCAGAGGATAGTTGGGAACCATCTCTTTCCATGTTTTTTGAAGATATCCGATTGTTTCAGATATATTTTGAGGATGCACGCGTACGGAGAGATAATTGTGTCTGCCGATGGGAGTCACCACATAGTTGATGGGATATTGAGGCCTATGGAGAGAATAGATCTTGATATCATTGACAACACCCATGATAGTGCCTGGGTCTCCTTCAATACTAAAACTTTTCCCGACAGCTTCCTGAGGAGAAGAATATCCGGCTTCCTGGATTGTCCCTTCACTGACTAAAAGCTCCATGGCTCTTCCCTCTGAAACAGGACTCTGGATTTTTCTTCCGGCCAGTAGTTTAAGACCGTAGGTATCAATAAATTCCTTGTCTACGAAGTAGATAACTTGAGAGATATTTTCTTCGCTTCCTTCGAATCGAAAAGAAATATGATAACTCCCTTTGGTCGGGACCAGTGCGGATGTGGTTGTATTTTCAATTCCGGAGTGTTTCAGGAGCTCATTTCTGACTGCCCCGTAACTTTGCCTGAGGTCTTTGTTCAGCGGGATGACCATGATCTGTTCCCTGTCATAACCGAGGTTCCGGGATTGTATATAGGTCAT
>CAZSZS010000147.1:0-50787 GCA_964611275.1 uncultured Eubacteriales bacterium | reverse complement strand
ATAATAATCCTGCGATTAGGAATTATTTGACAGAGCCTCCCTTAATGTGTACATTTATCTGTACGATTTAGTTGCAAAACAAATGCATTCATACAATGAATCATAAAACAACCGCTTTGAGTGAAATCCTATTATATTTTTCATGAATAAGGAGGCACAATGAATAAAAAAAGAGCACTCATAGTTTTTAGCATGCTTCTTCTTGTTATTCCTTCCTTCCTGTTCTCCCAGAACGAAGAAGGCCTGGAAGCAGAAGCACTAAGTATCTTTAATAATTACAAAGACAGTGTCATCACTCTTAAATCAATCGGAGAAGATGGCAGTGTTATCTATAATGGAACAGGATTTGCCGTAGGAGAGAAAATCATTGTGACGAACTTTCATCTGATAAGCATGGCTAAAGAGATCGAGGGCACGATGGCTGATGGTAAAGCGGTAAAGATCAAAGGAGTTGTTGATTATGATAAAGAGACCAACATCGCGCTCCTGGAAATAAATAAAAAACTTCCCGTCCTTTCCCTGGGAACATTCGAATCTCTTGAGTTCGGCAGCAAGGTATTTTTAATAGGAGCAAACCAGATCGGTCAGATCAGAGCCTATCCTGGAAAAATCATAAATATTGCCGAACCGCTTACAAAAATCACGGTTGCTGATTCAAGTATTGATGCAGGAGACGAAGCCAGCGGAGGGCCTGTTTTTAATGAAAACGGGCAAGTGGTAGGGATTATTTATTATCCCGAATCTTCTTCCTCTAAGGTCCTCATCCCCATCTCTGTATTGAACAGAGTCAATAAAGATTCTGACGTAACAAAAGCCAAAGATATGGAGCCTGAAGACTATTTTTCAACTCTGGAAGGAGCTTATTTCACAGGCCACTCCTTTTCTGCGATAAACAATATGATCGTAGCGGAAGATAATTTAAAAAAAGCGGCTGAATTAAAACCGGATGACCTGGATACAAAAATGACTCTGGGTGATGTCCTTACTAAAGGAAGGGCCTTTTCTTCAGCTGTCTCTACTTATAAAAATATTACGGAGATGGATCCTGAATCAGATAAGGCTTTTCTGAAAATGGGGACGGTTTACATTGAAATGAGGAATTGGAAAGAAGCTATTCCGCCTTTAGAAAAAGCTGTTGAGCTCAATCATGATAATGCCGATGCCTATTACAATATTGGAGTTGCCTACGAAGAACTGAAAGATTATGAAAAAGCGATTGAAAACTATAAGAAATATATAGAATCTGATCCGCAGGATATGAAAGACACTTATCTCCGGTTAGGGATCGCCCAACTGGAAGCGGAACAGTATGAAGGAGCGGCTGATTCTTTAAAACATGCTATAGATAACAATCCCGAAAATGATAATTTGAAATACAGGCTGGCAGAAACCTATCAGAAAATCGAAAAATATGAAGAGGCCGCTGACATCTATATCAACCTTGCCAAAGACAATCCTGATAATGCCAAATTCTACTACAATATGATGATCAGAATGTATGATGAGGCGAATATGGCTGATAAGGCCATTGAATCTGCCAAAAAATTGATCGAAGTGGAACCTGATAGTGCGGATGCCTACTACAATGTCGGCTATATGTACATGCGGCAGGACCGGTTCAATGAGGCCATCCCTCTTTTTGACAAGGCCATTGAATTGGATCCTGAGCTGGAATACGCCTATATGAATCTCGCCGTCTGTCATTCAAGACTCAATCAATACACGAAATCAATAGAGACATTAAGAATCCTTACTCAAAAAAGTCCGAACAATACAGATGCCTGGCTTTCCATTGCTGTAAACTATTTAAGATTAAAAAACTGGAGTGCAGCTGTTGCTCCTTTACGAAGAACCATAGAACTGGATCCTAAAAATGCTCAAGCTTATTACAACCTGGGAATCGCTTATCTAAACATGAGGGACAATGATAACGCACGAAGAGTCTACCTCCAGCTAAAGGAAATAGACGCCAACATGGCGGCGCGACTCTTGAAGTATTTCAGGTAATAGAGAGCCCTCGCTCCTGCATTTTGCTGTTTGTGGGAATATTTCCTTCAATTGACAAAGAATCGTTTCTGTGATAAAAATGGATTTCAAAGTCAATTTACCCATAAATTTTTTTATCCTCTTTTATATCCTGGGCTTAAAGAACATAAAAGAACATATATGTTCGCTGACTGAGAAGAGGGCAGGTGGCGAAATCGGCATACGCGCTAGGCTTAGGACCTAGTTCCTGATAAAGGAGTGCGGGTTCGAGTCCCGCTCTGCCCATTAAAATATTCATAAAATTAAAATGGAAATGGAAAAAGAACAAAAGAAAACAAAAAAATCAAATTCATGTCAAAGAGAAATGGACGTGACCATTTCAGAGGACAAAGTCAAGAGAAAATACAGGGAATCTCTGGATTATTTTGCAGACAGAGCTAAGATAAAAGGCTTTCGCCATGGGAAAGCGCCCATTAATCTTGTTAAACAGATGTATAAAGATGACATAAAGTCCTCAATCATAAATGATCTGGCGCCTAAAGCCATACATGAGGTCCTTTCTAAAGAAAATATTTTTCCGGTTGCTTCTCCTGTCATAACAGATATTGATTTTCAAGAAGGGAAGCCTCTTAAGCTCCATGTAAAGTATGAAGTATGGCCGGAATTCGAACTCCCTAAATACAAAAACATCAAAGTCAAAAGAGGCAAAAACAGTGTTTCAAAAAAAGATGTGGATGATTCCCTGGAAAACCTACGCGAAAAATCAGCCAAATACAATCCTGTTGAAAACAGAGAAGCCAGAAAAGATGATTACGTTCTCACGGAGATCAAAGGAACGGATCTTGACTCCAAAAAAATGCTTCCCACTCAAAAAAGCGTTGTGCTTATCGGCCATAACGATAATGAAAAATCCTTAAATGAAACCCTGGCAGGGATGAGGACTGGTGAGGAGAAAGACTTTGTTGTCACATATGAAAAAGAACATAAAAACAAAAAAATGGCAGGGAAAAACATCAAATATTCAGTAAAGGTTCTTTCTATAAAAGAAAAATCACTTCCTGAACTCAATGATGATTTCGCTAAAGATTTCGGAGAATTCAAAGACCTGGATTCACTAAAAAAGGAGATAGAAAAAGAACTGACCTCCTCTATAGAAAATGTTTCCAAACAAAAATTAACCAATGAGATCATAAAAAAAATCTCAGATAAAGCAGATTTTGACCTACCCGAGTCAGTCGTTGACCACGAAACAATGTCAAATATCCAAAAAGTTTTATCTTCCTTGCCCAGAGGTCAGCAAAGACTGAACAAAAAAGAAATGGAAAAGATCAAGAAGGAAGAACAAGAAAGAGCAAGGAGAACAATAAAAAATCATCTGATATTAAACAAAATAGCTGAAAAAGAGAAGTTAGAAATATCAGATAAAGATCTTGAAGAAGAGTTCCAGTCACTGGCCAAAGCAAATAATGTACCTTTAGTGAGAATCAAAGAATATATGAAGCAAGAAGGCAGACAAGAAAGTTTAAAACAGAATATGCTGCTGCAAAAGACAGTTGACTTTTTGGTCGATAATGCTAGAATAGAAGAGTAACTTTCCCAATGATACAAATCCCCTTTATAGTTGATAAAGAAGGAAAAAACGAGCGCGCTTATGATATTTACTCACGCTTGCTCAAAGACAATATTATTTTCATTGGGTCAGAGATAAACGATGAAGTAGCTAATTCGGTTATCGCACAGCTGCTTTTTCTTGAAGCAAAAAACACAGAAGGTGATATTTCAGTGTACATCAACTCGCCCGGAGGCAGTATCACCTCTGGCTTAGGAATATATGACACTATGCAGTACATCAATTCAGAAATATCAACGATATGCGTAGGTCAGGCCTCTTCTATGGCTGCGGTTTTGCTCGCAGCAGGAACAAAAAACAAACGGTTTGCCCTTCCTAACTCCCGGATTATTATTCATCAGCCTTTAGGCGGATTCAGCGGACAGGCCACAGACATCGCTATACAGGCAAAGGAAATCCTGAGAATCAGGGAGATTATAAATCAAATCCTGATCAAACACACTCATCAGCCAAAAAAGAAAATAGAAGAAGATATTGAAAGAGATTTCATAATGACGCCAAAGCAGGCTAAGGAATACGGCATTATAGACAGTATCATTTCTTCAAAAAAGCAAAAAAAGTAAGAAAAAGGCTTATTATCTAAACTCAAATCGAATAAAAAAAACATGAGCGAAAATAAGAAAAAAATTGCCAGATGCAACTTCTGCAACCGGCATCAAGGCATGGTAAACAAACTCATTGCAGGGCCTAACGGCGTCTATATATGCGATAACTGTGTAAGAGTCGCTCATTCCATTATATTTTCGGAAAAACAAGAAAAAGAGGATAAAACACCTAAATTTTTAACCCCATCCGAAATAAAAGACGCTCTGGATCAGTATATCATCAGCCAGGACGACGCAAAGAAAAAAATTGCCGTCTCTGTATACAACCATTACAAGCGCATCAATTTCAAATACCAAAAAGATGATGTAGAAATACTAAAAAGCAATATACTTTTCATAGGACCTACAGGTACCGGAAAGACTCTTATGGCTCAATCTCTTGCAAAAATTCTATCTGTGCCCTTTGCTATCTCAGATGCCACCACCTTAACCGAAGCAGGATATGTCGGGGAAGATGTCGAAAACATAGTGCTCAAGCTGTTCCATGCTGCCAATGGAGATATAGAAAAGACAAGAAAAGGCATCATTTATATTGATGAAATAGATAAAATAGGAAGAAAGACAGACAGTCCTTCCATTACCAGGGATGTTTCAGGAGAAGGAGTCCAGCAAGCGCTTCTTAAAATCATAGAAGGCACTACAGCCAATGTTCCTCCTATGGGAGGAAGAAAGCATCCCCAGCAGAAGTATATACCCATAGACACGACAAACATTCTCTTCATCATGGGAGGGACTTTTAACGGACTGGATGACATCATACGGGAACGAATAGGCAAGTCTTCCGTGGGATTCAAACATGAATCTCACGATAAAACGCCTGAAAAACAGCAGGAGATTTATGGACATCTGATCCCTCAAGACCTTATCAGATTCGGGCTTATCCCAGAACTTGTGGGAAGAATTCCTATTGTATCCATATTTTCTGACCTTTCAGAGGAGGACCTCGTTAACATCCTCACCAAACCAAAAAACGCGATTATCAAGCAGTATCAAAAATTATTTGAAATGGAAGATGTGCGCCTTACATTCACAAAAGGAGCCTTGAAGAGTGTCGCACGAAAATCTATTGGACATAAATTGGGAGCCAGAGGATTGAGAAGCATTATAGAAGAGCTGATGCTGGACATTATGTTTCATCTGCCTTCTCTGGATAAACCGGATCAGATCAATGTGACAAAAAAAATGGTTGAAAGCAACATCCTTGAATATCATAAACTCAAGAAAGCGGTCGGAGTATAAATATGCAAAAAAACCATGAAAACAAGGACTTGAAAAAACTGCCGTTAATACCATTAAGGGATCTTGTGGTCTTTCCATCGACTTTAGTTCCTTTTATCATAGGACGCAACTCATCAGTAACAGCCTTAGAAAAGGCTTCTTCTGACGAAAAGCTTCTTTTTCTTTCAACTCAATTGGATGCGTCTTTAAATGATCCACAGCCTACGGATATCTATTCCATAGGAGTTCTGGCTAAAATCATACGTGTTGTCAAAATAGATGATAAAAATTTAAAGGTCATAGTGGAAGGGAAAAAGAGAGCCAGGGTCATCGAATATACGAAATCCTATCCTTATTACGAAGTGCTGTCAAAAGAGATCAAACAGACAAAAATAGAAAACGACGATTCCTTAAATGAGTCTTTAAAAAGAGTCCTCAGTCTGTTTGAAGACTATCTGAAATTGACCAAACACACCAATTTCGACTCTATAATACCCGCTTTGAGAGAAAACACCCCTGAACGGATATCGGATATCATTGCTTCTCATCTGAATATTAACATCGATGAAAAGCAGAATCTTCTGGAGACCATAAATCCTCTTGAAAGAATCAGGCGTTTGAACTTTGTCATTGAAAGCGAAATACTCAAGATCCATTCAAAGCTAAGAACAGACGGAAAATCCTCAAGTAAAAGAAGGAAACCCTTTCCTGACAAAGGGCAAAAAATATTCACAACCAGTATGAGCCAGAAAAAAGACAGAAAAGCCAATGAGATAGACGAATTAAGGAATAAAGTACAGAAAGCTAAAATGCCTAAAGCGGCTGAAGAAAAAGCCCTTGAGGAAATCGAGCGCTTGGAAGTAATGCCTCCAATGTCTGCAGAAGCAACGGTAAGCCGGAATTATCTCGACTGGATTATATCGCTTCCGTGGAATAAGAAGTCAAGAGAAAAAAGGGACATAAAAGAGGCAGAGAAAATACTGAATGAAGACCATTATGGTTTGGAAAAGGTCAAGGAGAGAATCCTTGAATATTTATCCCTCCGCCAGCTTGTTAAAAATCCGAAAGGAGTCATATTGGGATTGGTAGGCCCTCCGGGAGTAGGGAAAAGCTCCCTGGGGCAGTCGATCGCACGGGCAACCGGGCGTAAATTTGTCAGGTTGTCCCTGGGTGGAGTAAGAGATGAAGCTGAAATAAGAGGGCACCGGAGAACCTATATCGGAGCCTATCCAGGCAGAATGATACAGATGATTAAAAAAGCCGGAACGAGGAATCCCGTATTCCTTCTTGATGAAGTCGATAAGATGAGTGTTGATTTCAGGGGAGATCCCTCTTCCGCTCTAATGGAAGTGCTTGATCCGGAACAAAACGGTACGTTTCTGGATCACTACATTGATACTGAATTCGACCTCTCTCAAGTTATGTTCATTGTAACAGCAAATGTTCTTAAGACGATTCCTAATCCCTTGATTGACCGGATGGAGATCATTCGTATCCCCGGATATACAGAAGAAGAAAAGCTGCAGATAGGAAAAAAGTTCTTGCTTCCCAAACAGTTGAAATCACACGGGCTTGACAAATCAAATATCAAGATCTCCGACACTACCTTAAAAAAACTCATCAATGATTACACTAGAGAAGCAGGGGTGAGAAATATTGAACGGGAGCTGACTTCCCTGTGCCGAAAAATAGTCAAGAAGGTGGTGACAAAAGGAAAAGAATACAGCGAATACATTCCTCCCAAAAAACTGGAACAATACCTTGGAATCCCTCGTTACAGGCGTTCGGAAATAGATAAAAAGGATGAGATAGGGGTTGCCATTGGGATGGCCTGGACAGAATTCGGAGGAGAGCTTTTAACATTTGAAGTCACAAAGGTCCATGGAAAGGGAAATTTCACATACACGGGCCAGCTGGGAGAAATCATGCAGGAATCGGCTCAAGCTGCTTTCAGTTATGTCAAAGGAAAAATGTATGAGTTAAACATAGCCAAAGACCTACACAAGAAATTCGATATCCATATCCATGTTCCCGAGGCTGCAACACCCAAAGAAGGTCCTTCGGCCGGGATCACACTGGCTACTTCCATCATCTCTCTATTAACCGATAATCCTGTAAGCAAGAAAGTAGCTATGAGCGGCGAACTGACATTAAAGGGAAAAGTCCTTCCTGTCGGAGGTGTCAAAGAAAAGCTGCTGGCCGCACACAGAGAAGGAATTGAGGAAGCCATTCTTCCTCTGGATAATATGTGTGACCTAAAAGACCTCCCCAAAAAAATAAAAAAAGAAATAAAAATTCATTTTGTTGAAACAATGGATGAAGTTTTAAAAATCGCTTTAACAAAAAAGTTTTCATTCGACAAGGATGACGAAAAGAATATCTCAATTAGATCTGATATCAATGAAAATAAAGATAAAGAATCTCAAGATTCATCTATAACTCATTGATTCATTATGGTTTAGAGCTATTTCTTATTTCAAATATTAATTTACGAGGTAAAAAAATGAAAGAGTTCAACATTGCTGAACTAGAAAAACTGAAAAAAGAAAAATTGACTTCCCTAGCCGCAGAATTCGAAATTTCAGATGAAGAGATAAAAAAACTCAAAAAACAGACACTGATCTTCAAGCTACTCGAAGCACAGGCCAAAAAAAACGGATTACTGTTTTCAGAAGGTGTCCTTGAATGTCTTAATGATGGCTTTGGATTTCTCAGGGCCCCGGAGTTCAGTTATCTCCCGAGCCAGGATGACATCTATGTTTCTCCATCGCAGATCAGAAAATTCAAGCTGAGAACGGGTGATACCATCTCAGGAGTCGTCAGACCACCAAAAAAAGGGGAAAAATATTTTGCTCTGATCAAGATCGAAGCCATAAATTTCAAGCACTACGATGAGATCATCGAATCCCGCAGAAACGTTCAATTTGACAGTCTGACTCCTTTGTATCCCTTTGAGAAATTCAACCTTGAAGACGGGCATCCTAAAAATCTGAACGCACGAATCATGGACCTCCTCACTCCTATCGGAAAAGGACAGAGAGGACTCATCGTATCACCGCCCAGAGCAGGCAAGACCACTCTTCTTAAGACCATCGCTCAATCTATTGAAAAAAACCATCCCGAAGTCATTCTCATTGTTCTTCTGGTTGCTGAAAGGCCCGAAGAAGTCACAGATTTCCAGAGAAGCATTAAAGGAGAAGTCGTAGCCTCCACATTTGACGAACCACCCCAGAGAAACGCTCAGGTTTCCAACATCGTACTGGAAAAAGCGAAACGACTTGTCGAGACAAAAAAAGACGTGATCATTCTGCTCGACAGTATCACAAGACTGGCCAGAGCCCACAATGCCATTATTCCTCCTTCCGGAAAAGTCCTTTCAGGTGGGATTGACGCGAACGCTCTCAACAGACCCAAAAAGTTTTTTGGTTCAGCCCGGAAGATTGAAGAAGGAGGAAGCCTGACCATCATGGCTACAGCTCTTGTGGATACAGGAAGCCGTATGGATGAAGTCATTTTTGAAGAGTTCAAGGGAACCGGTAATATGGAAATCAATTTAGACCGGAGACTCGTGAACAAAAGACTGTTCCCTGCCATTGATATCAATATTTCAGGAACCAGAAAGGAAGAGCTTCTTATCTCTGAGGAGGACCTCAACAGAATATGGGTTCTAAGAAAAGTATTGAGTCAGCTTTCAGAAGTCGAAGCCATGGAGTTATTGATCGATAGAATAGGCAAAACAAAAACAAACGCAGATTTCCTCAACGCAATGAGCAAAGGACTTTAATGACCGATCGGTAAGTCTTGATAAATCTCCCTCAAACCAAAAAAACTTTATTTAATTCTCGCCAGGCCCCAGCATGGGCGCGCCCTTTTTGTGTGTTTTTCTGCCGGCCCATTGGGGATAACTCACAAAGGATGAAAAATTTTTTCTAATTTTGTATAATAACCAGTCATTATCATATTTCGATAAATCATTAAAGGATCATCCTGTGATCAGTCGGGTCCTTTATGAAAGGATGAGGATCAGAGGAGGATTCTGATAAAAAAGGAGGATTTGGAAATGGACGCAATCATCAAAGTTCCACGGCCTTCGAATGAGCCTGTTCTTAACTACGCTCCCGGAAGTCCGGAGAAAACAGCTCTAAAGGCCCAGTTGAAAAAATTATCAGGTGAGACCATGGAGTTTCCCCTTATTATAGGAGGAAAGGAGGTCAAAACCGGAAATCTGGCTGACTGCCGCTGTCCCCATGACCACAAACATGTTCTAGCAAAGTATCATAAAGCAGGCTCGAAGGAAATCGAGATGGCAGTTAAAGAAGCCAAAAAAGCCTGGAAAGACTGGTCCCAGATGGATTGGGTATCCCGGGCTTCCATATTTCTTCGTGCGGCAGAGCTGCTGGCTACTAAATACCGGTATGTTCTGAATGCCGCCACTATGCTGGGACAGTCAAAGACCCCTCATCAGGCAGAAATCGATTCCGCGTGTGAGCTGATAGATTTCTACCGTTTCAATCCCTATTTCATGAACATGATCTATAATGAACAGCCCGAATCTTCCGCCGGTATCTGGAATTATATGGAATACAGGCCTCTGGAAGGTTTTGTGTTTGCTGTGACTCCCTTTAATTTCACGTCTATTGCTGGAAACCTTCCCACTTCTCCGGCTTTGATGGGGAATGTAGTCCTCTGGAAGCCGGCTTCTTCTGCAGTCTATTCCGCTTATTTCTTAACCCAGTTGTGGAAAGAAGCAGGACTGCCGGATGGAGTTATCAATTTTATTCCCGGACCAGGCCGTTATGTGGGCGACCCTGTTCTGGAGAAAGAAGATCTGGCCGGAATCCATTTTACAGGCAGTACCTCTGTGTTTCAATCCATGTGGAAGACCATCGGGAACAGCATTATGAACTATAAGTCCTATCCGAGAATCGTTGGTGAGACCGGCGGCAAGGATTTTATTTTTGTGCATGCTTCTGCTGATGTGGAAGCTGTACCGGTCGCCATGCTTAGAGGCGCATTTGAGTATCAGGGACAGAAATGTTCCGCAGCCAGCCGGGCTTATGTTCCCAAAAATCTGTGGCCTGACGTAAAAAAGAATCTGGTCGATCAAATCAAGACCATTAAGATGGGTGATACCTCAGACTTCTCAACCTTCATGGGTGCTGTTATAGATAAACCGGCTTTTGACAGCATCGTGGAATACATCGAGTATGCAAAGAAATCCAATGACTCGGAAATCATTGCCGGCGGCGGTTATGATGACTCCAAAGGATATTTCATCGAACCGACAGTGGTTGTGACCACTGATCCCAAACACAAACTTATTGAAGAAGAAATATTTGGCCCGGTTCTTACTATTTACGTATATCCGGAAAAGGAATATGAAAAAACTCTTGAGCTGTGTGATGCTACTTCTCCTTACGCATTGACCGGTGCTGTTTTCGCCAATGACAGAACCGCTGTTCAGACGGCCATGAGATATCTGCGCCATGCTGCAGGAAATTTTTACATCAACGACAAACCCACAGGTGCGGTTGTCAGCCAGCAGCCTTTCGGAGGCGCGAGAGGTTCGGGTACAAATGATAAGGCAGGATCCTATATCAACCTGCTTCGTTGGGTCAGTTCCCGTTCTGTGAAAGAGACTTTAAATCCATCCAAGGATTATCGTTATCCCTACATGGAAGAAAAATAAACAGGAGAGTTTTGCATGAAAGCTAAAGCCGTTCTTGAAAAGCTTAATATCAATGAAATCAATGTGGGCGCCTGCGCCGGTCCGGATGACTGGTATAAAGACCCTGAAGCTAAGGAGGCCGTCTCTATCAATCCGGCAACCGGAGAATCCATCGCCAGTGTACTCCAGGCTACTGAAAAAACTTATGATAAGGTCCTGGAAGCAGCAACCAAGGCTTTTAAGTCCTGGCAGATGATGCCAGCACCCAAAAGAGGTCTGGTTATCAGGGATTTAAGGGAAGCTCTTCAAGAAAAAAAGGAGCCCTTGGGCGATTTGGTCACCTTGGAAATGGGCAAGATCAAAGCAGAGGGATACGGAGAGGTTCAGGAAATGATTGATATCTGTGATTTTGCCTTGGGGCTCTCACGGCAGCTTTACGGATTGACCATGCACTCGGAGCGTCCGGCTCACCGCATGTATGAGCAGTGGCATCCTCTGGGAGCAGTGGGCGTTGTTACCGCCTTTAATTTTCCGGTGGCTGTGTGGTCCTGGAACGCGGCGATCGCTGCTGCATGCGGAGACACTACGGTCTGGAAACCTTCTTCAGATACTCCTTTGACCGCCATTGCTGTCCAGCACATAGCCAACCAGGTCATGAGCGCTCACGGTCTGAAGGGAATCTTTAACCTCCTTATCGGAAGAGGTTCTGTCATCGGAGAACGCATGATAAATGACCCAAGATTGCCTTTGATTTCCTTCACCGGGTCCACAAAAATGGGGCGCAGAGTATCTGAGGCTGTGTCTCGACATTTTGGCCGAACCATACTGGAACTGGGCGGAAACAATGCCGTTATTGTGACTGAAGACGCTGATTTGAAAATGGCTGTCCGCACCATTCTTTTCGGAGCCGTGGGCACGGCCGGACAGCGATGCACCAGTACCCGCCGCATTATCATGCATAAATCTATCGAATCTGAACTGACAGAGAAGATCAAGAATGCCTATAAACAAGTAAAGATCGGAAATCCCATGGAGGAAGGAATACTTATGGGACCGCTTGTGACGAAAGCGGCGGTGGAAGACATGATGGCAGCTCTAGAAAAAGCCCGGGAACAAGGAGGGGAAATCATCCTTGGAGGAAAACGACTTCCTGGTCTTGGAGAACAGTTCGTAGAACCTGCTTTAGTGAAAATGCCTGCCCAGACAGAGATCGTGCATATTGAGACCTTTGCTCCCATTCTTTATTTGATGGAGTATGATGATTTAGAGGAAGCCATACACATGCACAACGAAGTTCCTCAGGGTTTATCTAGCTCGATTTTTACCACAAATCTGCTGAAAGCGGAAAAATTTCTTTCCCATGAAGGATCGGACTGCGGCATTGCCAATGTCAATATCGGAACTTCCGGTGCAGAAATAGGCGGAGCCTTTGGCGGTGAAAAAGAGACGGGAGGAGGAAGAGAATCCGGCTCGGATGCCTGGAAAGCTTATATGCGAAGACAGACCAACACCATCAACTGGTCCAGGGAAGTGCCGCTGGCGCAGGGGATCAAATTCGGAGACTGATGAAGCCGCTTGTCAAACTTGATACGCAGATCGAAGACCTTGTGCTGCAACATCCAAAATCAGTGCATTTTCTAACAAAAAACGGGATACGGTGTATCCGATGCGGGGAACCTCTCTGGTGTTCACTGGGAGAACTACTCGAGGATGAAAAGGTCGAGAATCCTCAGGAGCTGGTCGACGGGCTCAATCAATTTTTAGAAGAACTGGACTGACCTATATTTCTCCTCAGAAAATCAGCGGTTCTTCATGGCCTCATCTCTAATAGCCTTAAATTCGCTTCCTTCTTTCCATTCAGGAAAGTCATCTGTCATGCTTAACCGGTATCCGATCATAAAATACATATGCAGGTCATCTAAAAGGCCGTTCAGGTCCCAGTTCGGGCTATATTCGTCCGAAGGTTTATGATAATTTTCCTGTATGTATTTTTCAATCTGTGCCAGTCCCCATTCCTCTCCTTTTACCATATGCTGAACACCAGAGCCAGCACTTAAAGCCGGTACTCCCTGTTTGGCAAAAGGAAAATGGTCTGAACGGTAAAAAGAGCCTTTTTCAGGAGTCGGATTGGGCAGAACAACCCGCCCGGCTTCCTCGGCATAGGTTCTCACATAATCATCCAGATCGGACTGTCCGTAACCAACGATCCGGATATCTTTCATCTGACCGTAGATATTCAAGCTGTCCATGTTGATGACAGCCGCTGTTTTTGTCAGAGGATAAAGGGGATGGGTCGCATAATACTCAGAGCCCAGTAATCCCTGCTCCTCAGCTGTCACTGCCATAAAGAGAATTGACCTCCGGGGAGGGGTTCCGAGATGCTGGAAGGCCTCAGCCAGTTCAATAAGAGCTGAAGTCCCGGTGGCATTATCCAAAGCTCCGTTAAAGATCTGGTCGCCTTCAAGATTAGGATTTCTCCCGAAATGGTCCCAATGAGCGGTATAAATGATATATTCGTCCTGCAGGTCAGAACCGGGGAGAAGGCCGATGACATTTCTGGATTCAGCTTCTTTTATTGTGTTTTCAAGGGCAAGGGATGCTTTCAAGCCAAGAGGAACGGGTATAAACCCTTTATGGGCTGCCTTTTCTTTCAATCCGTCATAATCTTCTCCTGCTGTTTCAAAAATCGTTCGGGCTGTCGGCAGGGTTATCCAGGATTCGACAGCACATCTTGAGGCATTGCCGTCTTCGGAGATAAGGCTGAAATTTGGACCTGTCCAGCCGTTCTTGACCACATCCCAACCATAGGCAGCCGGTTCTGTTTCATGGATGATGACCGCACAAGCAGCTCCCTGTCGTGCCGCTTCTTCGTACTTATAGGTCCAGCGTCCGTAATAGGTCATGGCCCTTCCATTGAAAAGCTCGGGATCTAGAGTAGCGAAACCAGGGTCATTGACCAGCATGACCACTGTTTTTCCTTTGACGTCGATTCCCTCGTAATCATTCCACTGATACTCAGGAGCCACAATGCCGTATCCCACAAAAACTATATCAGAATCATCCACCGATACTTTTTCCTGGACTCTTAAAGTCAAGCCGACAAAATCATCTTCAAAATCAAATTCGAGGGGATGGCTGCCCCCTGTGATCAGGAGATTGCTTGAGGGCTTAGCTGTTATCTCGACCAATGGGACTTCCTGAAAAAAACTTTCTTTATTTCCGGGTTTAAGCCCCACTTTTTCAAACGCCTCTTTTATGAATGTGACTGTTTTTTCCTCGCCCGGGGAAGCAGGGAAGCGGCCTTCAAACTCATCAGAGCTTAAAACCTTTACATCCTGAATAAGCTCATCCGCACTTAAACTGGCAACGGCTTTTTCTGTATCAGCAAGCTTCCGGCTGCATGATAAATGAACGAAGAGAAACAAAACAAAAAGGAAAAAACAAAACATTGATTTTTTGTTCATAGGAGAACTCCTTTGAAAAGTATTTCATGCTTATGTATTTTTTTTATATATAGGAAAAAAGTCAACAAGAAATCGTAATCCCTCATTAACAATGCTTCATCCAACAGGACGGCTCTTTGTCACCTTGGATGTCTGAGACAAGATAAACGAGTCGATCAAGATCGGCTGCCTTATTCGTATTTAACGGCTTGAGCCGGATCAGAAAGAGCTGAACGGATCGATTGATAGCTGACCGTGAGAAGCGCGATCAAGAGAGAGATAAATCCTGTCAGAAAAAAAACTCCGACTCCGATCTGAGTCCGGTATGCGAAATTCTGAAGCCAGTTTCTCATAACGAAATAAGCCAAGGGCCAGGCGATCAGATTGGCCAGAAGCACGACTTGCGTGAAATCCTTGGTTAAAAGGACCAGTACATCGGCGACAGATGCACCCAGAACTTTCCGAATACCTATTTCCCTCCTTCTCTGTTCCGCAGAGAAGGAAGCCATTCCGAAAAGACCAAGACAGGCAACAAAAACCGCAAACACACTGAACGATGTCAAGATGCTTCCCAATTTCTCTTCAGCACGGTACTGAGAATCATATGTATCCTCGAGATAAAAATAATCAAAAGGACGCCCCGGATCAAAGGTTTTCCACGTCTTCCGGATCCGGCTAAGGGTTTCTGCCTGTCCAGGCCCTTTTATCTTGATAGAAAGCATATTAAGATAGCTTGGAGAATCAGTAACATACAGTGGCGCTATGATCTGGTGGAAGGATTTGATATGGAAATCCCTCACTACTCCGATGACTGTCCTGGTTTCCCATTCCATTTCGCCCGGAGTTGACCCTGTAGGCCTCTGTATGGTTTTCCCAATTGGCTCTTCCCATCCAAACGCCTGAACGGCAGTTTCGTTGATAAGGGCGGAACGTTCCGGGTCAGTCCCGAATTCACGGGAAAAATTGCGGCCTTTTGTTATTTCGATGTCCAGGGTAGGGAGAAAATCAGTATCCACATTAAGGATTTCCATGGGAACACTTTGTTCAGATGAATATCCTTCCGGAATCAACAGGCTTACGTCCGGCTCTCCTCCCGGAACGATTGAAGATGCGCCCACGCTTATAACTCCAGGGATTTCCTTAAGCCGGGTTTTGATGGATTCGATCGAATTTCTTATTTCTCTATCCATAATAGGCAGCACTACAGTGTTTTCCTTGTTAAATCCCAAATCTGTTTTTTTCATATAGTTAATCTGATTGATGATGATTCCCGTTCCTATGATCAAAAAAACCGATATCACAAACTGGGCGGTTACCAGAATACGGCGA
Organism: uncultured Eubacteriales bacterium; assembly: GCA_964611275.1. Taxonomy (GTDB): domain Bacteria; phylum Acidobacteriota; class Aminicenantia; order Aminicenantales; family Aminicenantaceae; genus WJMT01. The sequence goes on along the minus strand of CAZSZS010000147.1, from coordinate 34,908 downwards.
AAACGTGAGTGGCCTGAGCCTTTCTTTATTTTTCCTTTGAGTACATTGGAAGGTTGAAATGATGACAGGAATACCGCCGGATAGCTGCCCGCAACAAGCCCGACAAAAAACACCAACCCCAAAAGACCTAATACCATCCATTCAGTATCTTTCATACTTAATCCAAGTTCGACCCCGGCTAGATACCGGAAAGAGGGCAAAGCCAAACGAACAAGAATAAGACCTAAGACTAAAGCTATAAAACTGTAAATCAAAGATTCTCCCATAAACTGTTTTGTCAGTTCGCTTTTTCCGGCTCCCACTACTTTCCGTATCCCCACTTCCCTGGCGCGAAGAGAGGAGCGGGCTGTCGACAGGTTCATGAAATTAATACAGGCAATTAAAAGAATAAAAAAAGCAATAATCGAAAATATGTAAACATTGCGGATATCTCCAGTAGGAGCAATTTCATTTTCCATATGGGAGTGAAGATATATCCGGGTCAGAGGCTGCAAAAAATAATCAAAATGACCTCCCATGGCTTTGATATCTTTTCCCATATACTGATCCACCAATGCCGGAAATTTAGCCTCCAGCTTGCGGTAGTCGTAATTTTCAGGAAGAAGAAGATAGGAATATAGATTGAAATTCAACCACTGGTCGCGCTCCGTGCGTCCGGATGCAAACAGAGTCTCAAAAGAACACAGCATTTTAAATGTGAAGTGGGAGTTGGCCGGGACATCTTTGACCACTCCGGTCACAGTATAATCTTCAAGGTTATTAAGATTGAGTACTTTTCCAACCGGCTCCTCATCCCCGAAATATTTCTCCGCCATGGTTTTTGTCAAAACTACTGTATAAGCCCGGTCAAGAGCATCCTGCGGATTCCCATCGATCATTGGAAAAGTAAAAACCTCAAATAGAGAGTTATCCGCCCATAAAATGCCGTCCTCATAAAAAAGACGGTCTTTATATTTAATAGGGATCCGAGGCCTGGTTTTTATTCTTGCAGCGCTTAATACTTCAGGGTAGTTATTCTCAAGCACTTGAGCTGCCGGCGCATTGCTCAGGGGAATACGCATGAAATTTTCCCCCACCTGAGCATCCAAGCAGAGACGGTAGATCCGGTCTGCGTTTTTATGATATTTATCATAGCTCAGTTGGCCCACTATAAAAAAACCGATAAGAATGCAACTGGCCATTCCAATGGCTAATCCAGTGATATTGATAAAAGCATACCCCTTATGTCTTCTCAGATTTCGAAAAGCTGTTTTAATGTAGTTTCCGATCATATGTGTCCTCCTTGGTCCCATTGATCCGAATGACTCGATTATCTTTGTGATGTGGTGCAATTACAGTTCTTCACCTATGGTCAAGACTCATGTGTTCATATAAAAAATACGGAATCCCTGCTGAAAAAGTTCCCCATGAATATATATGTTTTGATTTGATTTCTTGTTGACCCTATGTGCATGGTATGTGTATGATTTATGAAACCGGTTGTCATTGAAATCTATGGGTCACCGCACACTATCCGAAAGGAAATAATCTCATGGATTCGAATAAAATATGGGAAAACAAGTTTCAGACATTCCTGTTGATAGGCCTTTTTATTTGTCTTGCCGGAGGAAGCGGTTCCTGTACTCGCCCCAGCTCTGATTCCATGAAAATCATCAAGACTGATTCGGTCTATCAGGTAGTTTTAAAGGGGGAGGACTGTCTTGTTTTTGTGCCTCCGGAGCTAAAAGGATGCGGCCTTCCGGAGATAAAAATCAACGAAAAAGAACATGGATGGCAGCATGTTCAAATGAAATGGAACATAACGAAAGAGGTTTCCCAGGATGAACTCTCCATCCCGTTTGATCTCTGCTTTGATCCGGATTTCTGGTGGGCCCCTCATCTCGCACCGGATCAAGAATATGTGATCGCACAGCATGTTTTTCGCTCACCCGCACTCATTGTTCGGCGCGCAACTTTAACAATGGCTGTTGTTCCCGATCTGGCAATCGCTGGAAAACATCCAAAAAACCCCTGGTTCATGGATTATAATGCCCTGCAAAATAGATTCTGGCTTGGAGTGACTGAGACAGATATCCCCGAACATGTTCTTTTTAAAAAAAAGCCTGGAATGAGATTTTCTCCGGGAATCTTTGAATTAGGATTTTTAATAAAAGCTTATCATGATCTCGACCCTGTAAAAAATCCCTGGTCAGAGGTAACGCATCTCTTATGGGAGAAATGGGGACAGCCGCTTTATGAAAAAGGAGAGCCTCTTTCTGCGTCTCTTCAGGACTATATCCGGCGTACCTATGACTGGGCTTTTAAAGGATGGTCTGATTTCGTCTGGCAGGAATTCGATCTCAATGGTACACGTGTGGGCGCTCCCCAATTCATTGTCAACATATCCCAGTCTCCAAATTATCTGGGAACCTGGTATCAGAGAGAATTTCTCTCTATTTGGAATCAGGCTTGGTTCTCATCCCTGCGCAGTGCTTCTGGGCTTTTCCGTTATGCCCGCAGTATCAAAGACAATGAACTCCTGCAGAAAGCGCGCATGACAAAAGAACTGGCCCTTTTGGCGCCAATGAAAGATGGAATTTTTCCAACCGTGATCCGAACCGATAACAAAACTATTGAAATAGAAGGAAAGGAATATCAAAGGCCTGAATCCTGGGAGCATCATTACTGGACCAACTCCAACCGCAGTCCCCGCGACCACAGCATTTCTTCGGATTGGTATCATGTTCTTGACTGCAGCTGGACAGCGCTTCTCATGCTGCGCTGGTATGAGGAGCTGGAACAGGATCCTCGGCTTGTCCAGTATGCTCGAAAATATGCAGACCGGCTTCTGGCGCTTCAGGATCCCGAAGGCTTTTTTCCAGGCTGGCTTAATCCTCAGACTCAAATGCCGGGGCCGGTCATGAACCAAACACCGGAGACGAGCCTGAGTGTGACGTTTCTAATGAAACTGGCTGATATGACCGGTGAGTCAAAATACCGCACAACCGCTATAAATGCAATGGATGCTGTTTTAAAAGAAGTCGTTCCCCATGGGCGCTGGGAGGATTATGAGACCTATTGGTCGTGCTGCAGTTGGGGGCGGGATGAATATCTGGGTAAAAAAATCCCCCGCAATGCCATGCACAAACAGAACACCTTGTCTCTTTTCTGGACAGCCGAAGCGCTCCTTAAATGCTATCAGGCAACACACCAAAACCATTATCTCGAGTGGGGGAGGCGCACTTTAGATGAACTCTCTATGGCCCAGCAGGTCTGGCAGCCTCCTTTTATCTATGTCCCTGCCCTCGGAGGGTTCGGTGTTATGAACGCTGACGGGGAGTGGAATGATTCACGTGAGACACTGTTTGCTGAGCTGTTCCTCGACTATTATAAGGAAACAGCTGAACCAGACCTGTTCCAAAGAGGGGTCTCAGCACTTAAATCCGGATTCATTATGATGTACTGTCCTGAGAACAAAGAGGTAAAAAAGATGTGGGAGAAAGTCTATCCATGGTTCGGGCCGGAGGATTACGGGTTTACCATGGAAAATTACGGTCACGGCGGACGCACCACTCCGGAAGGAGAAGGTATGGGCGTTTTCACCATATATGACTGGGGCAACGGAGCGGCAGCTGAAGCAGCTATGCGCATCCTTGACCATTACGGCCATGTGTATATCGACAGACCTCGGAATCTTGCATTTGGAATCGATAAAGTCCAGGTTCGCCGTACGAAAACCGGATGGGAATTGGTGAATGAATGTGCAGAAAAACGGAGAATACGCATCGTTTACGAGGACGGGACTTCAAAAACAGTTGTGCTTGAAGACAGGATCCATTTACCAGAAAATAATAAGGAGCTCTGATTAATATCCCATTAGCTAACCATATCCTTAATCTTCCTTTAAAAGTGTTCGACCTTATAAGTCAGGTCGATTTTATAAACTGATTTCAATCAGTGCGGTGCCTGCGTGCCCACCTGCCCCCGGAGAGTGGATATTCCCTCGCTCATACGCACTCACATGTATGCTGCATGCTATGCGAATTTCTATCAATCAAGGGACACGCTCGATGAAATTCCAATGGGAAAAGGACTGGATTCCTGCGTCCTGTGCGGGACATGCCAGGCCAAATGTGTGAACCGTGTTGATATTCACCGGAGAATCAGCGAATTAAAAGCAATCTATACCTGACCTTCAAATTTCTCCGGACGGAAATACAATTGCCTTTATGCTGTCCCATCCTGTAGAAGGAGATAAATATAAGAGAAACATATGGACTTTGAAAAAAGCGAAAAAAGAGCTTCGTCCCTTCACAACTTCTGAAAAGGCGGACAGCCATCCCCGATGGTCTCCAGACGGAAAACAGATCATCATCTCAGCCACGGACCATCCTCAGCCGGAACTGTTTACAAATAGTATTTATTCGGTAACTGCGCAAAACGGTTCTATGAAAGAAATTTTCCGACCGGAAGGTCCGTTTGGCATTATAAAGGTATCACCTGACGGAACAACCATCGCCTTTATCGGTTCGCGGACGGACGGACCCACTTCTCATGACCTCTTTCTCCTCCTGCTATCCGGCGGAACAAACCGGAATGTGACGGCCTCCACCATTGACAGGCCTCTTAATTCTTATATATGGCAGAAAAACGGCCGTATTTTAGCTCTGGCCACAACCGGTTTTTCCAGAACGTTTTACTCCCTTTCTCAGGATGGAAGGGTAGAGGATCAAAAAAAATTCAAGGTCCAGCCCGGCTCGTTTGCTGCTTTTCAGGAAATTCTTGTCTTTGTTGGAGAAACAGCTGTACGAGCCCATGAACTCTGGATTTCTTCAGGAGAAGGGCCGATTGAAAAAGTATCACACTTTAATGAAAAATGGGATGATGTCGGCCTTATAAATCCTGAAATCTTCACGTATAAAAGCTTTGACGGTGTGGAAATTGAGGCCGCTCTTTTGAAACCGGCCGCTTCAAAGCATCCGTATCAGGAGCTCCAATGACCGACCTGGCTCTTGAGTACGGAGCTGAGTCAAATTCCATTAATGCTTATGATACATGGTTTATGGGAACCCCTTATGAAAACCTTGACCTTTTTATTGAACGGTCGCCTATGACCTATGTTAAAAATGTCACAACATCGACATTGATCCTGTGTGGAGAAAATGATTCCACTGACCCGATTGCTCAGTGTTATCAGTTCCATAGAGGATTAAAACGATACGGTGTTGAAACGGATTTTGTCGTTTATCCGCGTGAAGGACACGGAGTAAGGGAAGAAAAACACCGGATCGATGTGTTGAACCGCATGGTCAAATGGTTCGAGAGATATCTAAAATAATGAAAAGCCTGCCATTCAAAGGAAGCAAACAGCAGGCTTTCAATAATAGAAATTAAAAATCAGTCCTAAGCGAGATAACAAAATTACGCCCTGCGCCTGATATCCCCGAACTATAAGGGCGGTATCTCTTATCTGTGATGTTTTCAATACCGGCACTTATGCTCAGGAAGTCATTGATATGATACAGAGCCTTGAAATTCAATATAGCCCAACCAGGCGCATAAGTGTTGCCGTTTTCATCAAATGCGTATATTTCCGTCTTGCCTTTCTCTTCCTCCGGTAAATCTTCGTGCTTTCGTTCTCCCTGATAAACAGCATAAAACATCAGCTCGAGATTTTGGTAATCATAGACCAAACGGGAGGCTCCGAACCAAGGGGCTGCGTGCCGGGAAGGACTGACACTGCCGTCATCCAGCTCTTCCTCGCCTTTCTGATAGTTGAGATCGGAAGACAGACTGAAACCACCGGGAAGCTTCACTTCAATTCCTGCCTGGATTCCATATACATTTGCTACAGCCGCGTTTTGAATGGCCTGAACACGGCTGAGAACACCATCATACATGATATACTCCTGGCCGCTGAGCGTGTAATCCCGCCTCACCATGGCGTTTTGAAGTGATGTGTAGTAACCGGTCACATCCACTCTCAGTACATCTCCGAATACTTTGGTGACATGCAAATCAGCATTATAAGCATATTCTGCTTCCAGGTCAGGATTGGGCACCACCACAGAGCCAGGCTCAGAATCAAATACTTTTCCCATATCATCCACATTCGGAGAACGGAATGCCGTTGATAGGTTTGCACTGATGATCCAGGAATCAGAAGGTTGGAATATTCCCCCGATGGATCCGGTCAGCGCACCATTGTTTATATGGGCCTCTGTGAAGGGAAAAGAGTAAAAAGTCGTATCAAATTCAGCGTCCAGAATATATTGGTTGTACCGCAAGCCGGCTTGCAACAGAAAAGAGTCTGAGAGTTCATACTGATCATTGAGGTACGCAGCTATGGACTGCCAGGTAGCCTGAGGGTAGCGTGAGGGGCCGGGAACGCTTGTGTCTGTTATAATATCTTCGTCAATACCCGTTGAAGTCACATCATCTATGACGTATTCCACTCCATAATAGAGCGTGTTTCTGGAACCTATTGATTTTAAAAAATCAAAATTTGCAGATAAAGCTTCCACTTGCTCGATTCTGTTGGTTCTCGCGGCTTGGTTCAGTGATCGGTCAATCCGGCTTTCTTCAAATGACTGCTGGGCCAGCCGGACGGTCATCTGATCGTACAGAGCATTTACGCTGCTGTGGGTAAGACTCAGGTTGTTCATCATCCATTTTTGCGGCCCATAGTTCCATTCCGCATAACGGGGCAGGTCATTCCTGATACGGTTGTGCCGGTCATAACGGCCGTAGGAGGACGTCTCGGAATAATGAAATCCATACTGAAATTCCCATTTTTCACTGGGCATGAAACGGACCTTTTGCATCATGTTTTTTTGAGAATAAGCTGAAGGGATCTGCAGAAGGGGATCGTCCTGAGTTATGATTCTATCGACTCCGTCCTGACGCTGAACATAATAGGGCTTCAAGTAATCATCCGGGCCATGACTGCCCTGACGCAGGTGATTATAATCAAACGAACTGATGCTTGTGACAAACGCCCATTTTTTCCATCCTACATTTACGTCAAAATGACCTGTCATCTCTTCATTTGCCGATGAATGCCGGGCTTCTGCTTTACCGGTTATCAATGGCTGCTTATCATCGGTAAGGGAAAAGTGTGGCGTGAGTGTTTGAAAATTCATTACCCCGCCGATGGCGTCACTTCCGTATATCACTGATCCGGGTCCAAAAAATACTTCGGTTTTGTTTGTCGCATACGGATCCAGAGATATGACATTCTGGATATTTCCTCCACGGAAAATGGCTGTGTTCATCCGCACGCCGTCTACGCTGTAAAGCAGCCGGTTAGTGGCAAATCCCCTTATCATGGGGCTTCCGCCGCCCTGCTGGCTTTTCTGGATAAACACTTTCCCCGAAACACTCAATAAATCTGCAGCTGTTTGGGGATTCTGCAGCTCCACTTCGGTTGCTGTAATGGAAGTGATGGTTGAAGGGACATCGCTGGAAGTCTGACGCCAGCGCGTCGCCGAGACAACGATCTCATGCAAATCAAACGGCTTTGACTGCAGGTACAGTTCAAAGGACAATGCTTCAAGCTCGGCAAAGCTTTTCTCTACTGTTTTATAGCCGATTCTATGGATGGTTATTTTCTCCGCACCTCTTAAAACCGAGATATCGGCCTGACCCTCTTCGTTTGTATAAATGACTGTTTTAGGGCTTTCACATGAGAGTGAAACCAATTCAATCGATTCCAGGGTTTTTTGATCTTTTATCGTTATTGTCTGGGCATAGGCTCCATATGAGAGCCCGAACAACAAAAGGATAAACCATATTTTTTTCATTTTATTCGTACACTCCTTTTCAATCCAGGTTTTACATAGGACCAACTGGAACTAAGACAATAAACCGGGATCCCTGCGTGACGTCAGGTATCCGGTTTACATAACAGTTGAGTTATACGTTAGGCTTGATTGAGGCGGGGGTGTAGGAGGATTTACACTGATTTGAGAGAATAAATATGAAAATAAGATTGACTGTTTATTTAATAATTCGTGGCTAGGCATATCCTGATCACAAGAGAACAAGCAGTACAGAGATTTTAAGGAGGAATGCGTATGGACCGGTTCTATGAGAACCGAAGGGTCATTTCCCAATACCTGACCGGCAATCTCTTCCATCTGCCTGTTCAACATGGTTTCTTCGTGGTCATACCAGCAATGGTAGTAAAACATATCACCCACAGTCGTTATTTCCACAATATCATACATTTTGTTTTTGTATTCAAATTCCCTGGAGTGCTCCCATCGCAATTGTGTCCGCGTCTCCTCTTCTGTGAATTTAAGCAATACCAGCTTGCTCGTGTCAATCCCATCATCGATCTGTTGTTTTACTTCCTTTTTAACGATAGCTTTTTTGTAATGAAGCCATGTGAAAGTCCCGACAATCGGATCAAGCAAAAGGCAGGAAAGAAGCAGAAAAACAGTTGTGCTCTTGAACGTACTTGCCAGGGAAGGTATTGGTCCGGCATGTACAGATCGGTTGAATCTCTTGATTGCTTTCATTAAAAGAAAAAATTGTAATGAATAAAACAGCTTCCGTCAACAGATTTAATAAGAATCTTGTTCATCTTTATCCATTGAGAAAATAGAGTCTGACATAAATTCGATAAGCTTTTTATTATGGGAAATATAAAGATAGCTGATCCGGTTTTCCTGTTGTATTGTTTTCAAAAGTTGAAGAATTTGAGCCTGGACAGATATATCCAGTGCAGAGGTCGGTTCATCCAGGATAATTATTTCCGGCTCTAAAAGGAGCACTCTTCCCAGTGCCACCCTTTGGTTCTGTCCCCCTGAAAGCTCATTGGGAAAACGGTCGAGTATTTCATCGGAAAGACCGGTCTGGTCCATTACTTCCTGTATCCGTTTACGGGCCCGGTTTTTATCCTTTTCTCCCATGAGTCTGCAGACAGCATTGAACTGTCTGCCTATGACTTTCAGGGGATTCAGGGCACCTTCCGGGTCTTGAAACATCATCTGCACTTTAGTGCGGAATGTGTTCCATTCTGCTTTCTGCATTTTAAAAATATCCCTTCCTTTATAGAGAACATGCCCTTTACTGGGAGGGATTATTCCTGCTATGATTTTTCCAAGACTTGTTTTTCCTATTCCGGACTTCCCGGTAATGCCTACTGTGCCTCCGCTGGGTATGGATAGGGATATGTTGTTAATAACAGATCTGCCTTTTCTCTTTATCAGGCCGTAGCTGAACGTTTTGGAAACGTCCTGCACTTCCATCAGGTATAAAGGAAGCATCGCACCTTCCTTCCATTAGTACTTATTTCAGGAGGCCTTTCACTGGAACACCTCTTCATCCTAAAAGGACAACGGGGATGAAATTTACACCCTCTCGGAGGATCTGTCATGGCAACCGGAGGACCGGGTATTGGCTTGAAACCGTTCTCAGGCAGACTCTGCATGAGAGCTTTGGCATAAGGGTGAAGCGGTTCCTTAAAATATTCTTTGTTTTGGGCGATCTCCACAATCTCCCCTGCGTACATAATAGCAATCCGGTCAGCTATTTCGCGTGAAAGGTCAAAGTCATGGGTGATAAGCAAGAGAGAGGAGCCTTTTCTTTTTTTAATATCAGCTAGTTCCCGCATCACTTCTTTCCTCGCCTCCATATCAAGCCCTTTTGTTGGTTCGTCTGCAATGATAACCCTGGGATCCAAGACCATAGAACTTGCGATGATGACGCGTTGGTTCATGCCTCCGGAAAATTGAAAAGGATAAGCCTTTATTTTTTCTTTCAATCCGGTAAATCTCAACTGGTTCATCATCTGTTCTGCCTGTAAAACAGCCTGCTTCCATGGCATTTTTTTATGGATGACCAAAGGCTCGGCTATCTGCTTCCCCAATTTTTTGATCGGATTCAGAGCAAGACCTGGATTTTGTAAAACAATGGCGATCTCCTGACCGCGGATTTGATTGAGTTCTCCCTCGCTGGCTTTAAGAAGATCCCTCCCTTTAAAAAAAATCTCACCTTGTATTGAGGTGTTTTCCGGTAAGAGGCGTAATATGGAGTTAGCAATGACCGATTTGCCGCAGCCTGTTTCTCCCATTAGAGCGAGGGTTTCTCCGCCTGTGTGATCCAAGCTGACCCGGTCTACTGCAAAGACAGTAGTCCTCGCTGTCTTGAATTGTACCGAGAGGTTTTTTATGTGGAGGCAGGACATCTTCTAATCCCTCCTCATCCCGGTAAATGAGGGAATCAACCCCCTGACGAAATCCGTGAAACGATCCACACTGTTTTCCAAAGAGAAGCTCATGAGAACAATGGAAAGCACACAGACCGAAATGCACAGGCCCGGGGGAATATACCACCACCACATGTTACGGATAAACCCTCCCCGTTCAAAGGCATACCGTATCATCATACCCCAGCTTTTGCTGGAAGGATCACCCAGCCCTAGAAAGGATAGGGAGGCTTCCGCAATCATTGCCGAGGCCACTGTGAGCATGAACTTAGGTATTATCACGAAAACAGTATTAGGAAGAATTTCAGAGAAAAGAATATGAAATTTTGAAAAGCCCAGAGTCTCTGCACTTACGATAAATCCCATTTCCCTTATCTGCAGGACTTTTGAACGGACGATCCGAACGGTTGTGGTCCACCAGAGGAGTCCCAGTACTAGTATGATGAGCCAGTAGCTCGCCCGTAAAAACACAGCACAAATGATCACAAGAGGTATCCTGGGGATCATAAGAAAGATATCGGTGACAGCCATCATCACTTCATCCGTGATCCCCCTAAAATATCCGGAGACCAGTCCGATAACGAGCCCCAGGCAAGTCGCAAGGCAGGCTGTAAGGATCCCTACCAGAAGGGAAACCCTGGAACCGTAGATGAGTTCTGTCAATATATCATGGCCCATGTCATTTGTTCCCAGAAGATGGGAATGGGACGGGCTTTTATAAGGGGAAAAACGCTCGTTGGGGCCATAGGGGGCCAGAATACCTGCGAAAAGTGCCATAAAAAGAAAAATCATAAAAACAATCATACCAGCTCTGCTAGCGGGGAACCGGCCTGCTTCTTGATCAAACTTCATTAGGCCTTTAAATCTAGAGGGCTCTTTCTGTTTCATCTTTGATGCCTCACACGGGGATCGACAAGTGAATAGGTAATATCCGCAAGGATATTAGCTGAGACGACCATGAGGGCTATCACTAAAAAAGCCCCCTGCAATACAGGATAATCCAAAGCTTTTATTGAATCATAAATAAGAGTCCCCATACCGTTCATGGAGAACACTATCTCAATAAACAGCGCTCCACTGAATATAAAACCGAAATCAAGGGCAATAAGAGTTATCAAGGGGAGAGAAGCATTCCAGAACACATGCCGGTTTAACACCTGTTTGTCAGAGAGCCCTTTGGCCCTAGCAAAAAGAGGATAAAGCCGGTTTTTTTCCTGAAGAACAGACCCCCGCATGATGACAAAATTCCGTGCACTTGTGAAAAGAGTCAGGACTAGGACAGGAAGGACAAGATGCCAGATTATATCCGGAAGCGTTCCGGTCCTGTAATAGCCTTTAAGGGGAAAAACCCCCAGCTTAAAGGCAAAAAAATAGAGAAAAAGGATGGCCATAAAGAAAGGAGGAACAGAATAGAAAAAAAGAAAGAGTGAGGTGCTCAGCCGGCTGCCGAATCTTCCAGATCTCCATCCGGCCCGCGAGCCAAAAAAAGCCCCGATAAAAGCACCGAAAACAACGGAAAGGCCGACAAGGAGAAGGGTCCACTGCATCCTTCCGAAAAGCAACCGGCTTACTTCCTGATGAAAATGATAGGAATATCCCAGTTTCAGCTGAAGAATATCCTTCCAGTAGTCAAGGTATTGAAGTCCCAGGGGCTTGGTAAGCCCCATTTCTTCTCGGATGATTTCAATCTGATCTTCATTGAATGAAATTTCTTCGCCCGCCAGATTGATAACCGGATCTCCGGGCATAAGCCGGGGAATGAAAAAATTAAGAGATATGATCGTGATTAAGGTCAGCGCATATCTTAAGGCTTTTTTGTAGAAAACAGGCATCTTGATTTAGTCTTTCTATTCCGTTTTTCGTACGGATATAAAAGAATCAATGTTGTATATACCATAGAGAGGACTGTGCTTCCATCCCGAGAATTCTTTTTTTAAAGGGGTCACTATTTCGTTCCAGTAAAGGGCTACGGCAGGTATTTTCTCCGCATAATACATCTGCACTGATCTGGCAAGCCCCTTGAGTTTTTGAGGGTCACCGCTGGCAAGGATTTCATCACAGAGTTTGAGGAAAGAAGGATCATCCACATTGTGAAGAACACCCTGCCCGGTTCTGCGCGAATCAAAGTATCCTGTACCCCAATTTGCATGCATGAACATTCCCCATGGCGTACTCCTCGCAACGAGAACATCATAATCATAATGGTCTTTAGCAGCCACCCAGCTGTTTAAATCGAGAAAACGGACAGCTGTCTTGATCCCTATCTGTGCAAAGTAATTTTCCAGAAGCTCTCCTATTCTTGCCCAATCATCTCGGACCAAAAGGGACAGGGAAATCTCCTGACCTTTCCGGTCCTCGAGAAATCCATCTTTGTCCCGATCTGCATATCCTGCATCTGAGAGAATCAGGCGGGCTCTATCAGGGTCATACTCCAAATCTTCGCTCTCTGTATAACCTGCCATGCTTGGAGGAACAAAACCACGGGTAGGGATTTTACCAAAGCCCAGGGCATCCAACTGGAGTATTTCATTATAGTCAACGGCATAAGAAAGGGCTTTGCGAAAATCTAGGTCTGTTGTAGCTCCCTGCTTAAGATTAAATGCCATAAAGACAAGTCCTATGTTGAGTTTGGTGAAAAAATCAAACGCATCGGTTTTTTTCAGCCGTTCTATATTGGCATAAGGGTAAGATGAGGCATATTTATAGTAAGTATCCACATCGCCTTTTTCTAAAGCAAGAGACAGAATGTCTGTATTTTTATACATGTGTATTTCGAATCCGTTGATATGAGGCTGACGACCCTGCCAGTAAGGATTCCTGGAGAAACGTATGACGCCTGCATTCAGATCTATGTCCTGGATGAAAAAGGGGCCAAACCCGATATTTTCCCCTGAATTAAGATGATTCATGGGGTCATAAATATCCTCATAAATGTGCTTTGGAAAGATGTTATACGAGGTGAATTCAAGATCTAGCCTGGTGTAAGGCCTGCTGAATTTTATCCTTACTGTGTTTTCATCAACCAGCTCTGCAGACTCCACCGTGTTCTTTATCCATGCTGCATAGGGATAGTGTTTTCCTGTGTACACGATCGAAAAGAGAACATCATCTGCACTGAACTTTGTCCCATCGCTCCAATAGAGATCATCTCGTATGATAAACGTCCACTCGGTGAAATCTTGAGACATATGGACCTTACTGGCAGTCAGTCCGGTGATATGACCCTGGGGGTCTATTTTCATAAGGGGAGGATTCGAGATATTGATAAAGATACTCATGTTATAATCACCAAAAACATTCGGAGACTTTACTTCCTGCGGTGTTCCGATGCGCAGAACGTTCTGTTCCTTTTTTTTTATATTGATTTTTGCCGCACTGATAGAGGGATATACAGCAAGAAAAATCATTACGATGAAGAAAGTTTTTTTCATTTTAATGAGCCGTTCTTTCTTAGAGGATATCTTTAGCCTAAGAAAAAGCCAAATTAACACATTACTCATTTATTTTCAATTCCTTTTCAGAGGTTCGAGGCGGTGCCGTCTTTTTTCATTTGACCGGATTCATTTCTTGTGTGTATGATAACTAATACAATCATTCATAGGATGAACATCTAGGGGATGAAAATAATCATTGCTTTGAGAAATCGTAATTTTTTTAATCAAATATTTTAAGGAGATAACGAATGGAAACTTTTATGGATCAATTGGTTGTCTTTGCTACAACGTACGGGCTGAAAATCATAGGAGCCATCCTGATTTTGATACTCGGCCGAATTGCGGCAGGATTAGCACGCAAAATCGTAAAAAAGATGATGAGAAAAACAGATGTCGATAAGGCTATCATTGGATTCGTTGGCAGCTTGACATTCACTCTTATCCTTGCTTTTGCCTTCATTGCGGCTCTGGCTAAATTTGGAGTGCAGACCGCATCCTTTGTAGCGGTTCTGGGAGCTCTTGGATTCGCCATAGGATTTGCTCTTCAAGGTTCTCTGAGCAATTTCGCTTCAGGAGTCATGATCCTCATCTTTCGGCCTTTTAAAGTGGAAGACTTTATCAATGCAGCCGGAATCGCGGGGACTGTCAAAGAGATTGGTTTATTCAACACAATCCTTGCCACTCCTGATAACGTCAAAGTCATTGTTCCTAACAGTAAGCTAAATTCAGATATCATCAAGAATTTCTCCGCTAATGATATCCGAAGAGTCGATATGGCATTTGGTATCGGATACGGTTCATCTATAACCAAAGCCTATGAAACGATAAATAAAATCCTGAAAGCGGATAAAAGGATCCTGAAAAAACCGGCTGTTCAAGTCGCAGTGGCGGAGCTGGCGGATTCAAGTGTGAATTTCATCGTGCGTCCGTGGGTAAAAAAAGAAGATTACTGGGATGTGAAATTCGACCTTACCCGTACCATCAAAGAACGATTTGATTTAGAAGATATAGAAATCCCGTTTCCACAACATGTGGTCCACATGGCTAAAGAAGGCTAAAGGAAAAAGACACCATCGTATTTATCATTGACTGGGTTTATTTCTTATGTATATGATGAGACATGCCTCTATTTAGAGGGAGACAACCATGCCATCCATCCAGACAAGAAGAGATTTTTTAAAAACAATCGCCGTTTTCATGGCAGCCCAGGGGTTTTCCTGTAACCATAAACCAGAAAACTCGAAACCCCCTAATTTTGTGATTATCTTTCTTGATGATTCGGGGTGGGCGGATTTCAAACCATTCGGTCTTCCTGATTATCCGACACCTCATGTCAACAGCCTGGCTCAACAGGGCTGCCGTTTCAATAATTTTTATGTACCCCAGGCGGTTTGTTCTGCTTCACGCGCTTCTCTCCTCACAGGATGCTATCCCGGTCATACTAAAGTATTCGGAGCCCTCGGACCTCGAGCCAGAGGCCTTGATCCGGAGTTCGCTACAATAGGTGAGTTGCTTAAGGCACACGGATACACCACAGGAGTGTTTGGAAAATGGCATTTGGGAGACCAGCCTGAGACCCGTCCGCTGGAACGGGGATTTGATGAAGCGTGCGGGTTGATGTATTCCAATGATATGTGGAGATTCCATCCTCAATCCGGCGAATACTACGGACAATGGCCTCTGCAGTACTGGAAAAAAAACACAGTAACCATTGACCCTGTCCTTCCAAAAGATCAATCCATGCTCACTACCTGGTATACCGAGCATTCTGTTGATTTCATAAACAAAAACAAAAACCGTCCTTTCTTTTTGTATGTTCCTCATTCCATGCCGCACGTGCCTCTTTTCTGCAGCGACAAATTCAAAGGAAAATCAGGCCTGGGCCTTTATGCGGATGTCATGATGGAGATCGATTGGTCTGTGGGTCAGATCACTGAATCGCTGAAAAAGAACGGCCTTGAAGACAAAACAATGGTCATTTTTTCATCTGATAACGGACCCTGGATCAGTTATGGCGATCATGCGGGAAAAACTCATTTCAGAGAGGCAAAAGGCACTAGTTTTGACGGAGGCACCCGTTCCTGCTGTATCATAAAATATCCTGCGAAAATAAAACCCAATACAGGTTCTGATCAAGCGTTTTGTTCTCTTGACATACTTCCGACCCTATGTTATCTGGCCGGAGCCTCTCTTCCTGCATATGAAATCGACGGAAGGAATGTTTGGGATCTCATATCTGGTAAACCAGGAGCAGAAAACCCCCACCAGTACTATGCTTTTTCCACTAACAACCGTTTTGAAAGCGTTATAAGCGGAGACGGCAGATGGAAACTGCATCTTCCCCATCAATACGCCACACTAGTCAAAGCAGGTAGGGATGGAATGCCTGGTGAATACACATTGAATCAAATCGAACTATCATTGTTTGACATGAGAAACGATCCCTATGAAAGATATAATGTGATCGAACAGTATCCGCAAAGAGCTGCTGAACTACAGCGGTTCGCGCAGCAGCACAAAAAAAGGTATTATGAAGATGATTCCAAACCAGGCTTATAATAAGGAGGAACAAATCTCATGAATGTGAAGATTGCTTTTATCGGATACGGCACAGTGGCCCAGGGTTTTACGGAGATCGTTCTTGAAAAGGGAGACTGGCTCAGAGAACAATACGGCCTCTCTGTGAACGTGGTAGCTGTCTCAGACGTCAAGAAAGGGTCCGTCTATGACGAAAAAGGCTTGAACATGAGAGACATCCTCTCTCTTGTGAGAGATGAGAAAACGCTCGAAGACTATCCTGAAGGTATCAAAGGAATGAACAGCCTGGAAACCATTACAAAGACCAATGCGGATACCATCATTGAGGTGACTTATACGGATGTAAAAACAGGGGAGCCGGCACTCACTCATATCAAAACCGCTCTGAACGCCGGAAAACATGTGATATCGACCAATAAAGGTCCGGCTGTCAAGCATGCTGCAGAGCTCTTAGAGACAGCAAGGAAAAACAACGTCTATTATGGATTTGAAGGCACGGTTCTTGCCGGTACCCCGGCACTGAATCTCGCCACATACACGCTTTCGGGAATCCACATCACCGGATTCAAGGGCATCCTTAATGGGACAACCAACTATATTCTCACTCGAATGGAGGAAGGGATGCCCTATGAAAAGGCATTGAACAAAGCTCAGGAACTCGGATATGCCGAAGCCGACCCTACAGGGGATGTGGAAGGGCTTGATGCCCTGGGAAAAGTCGTTATCTTAACAAATGTTGTTCTGAAGAAAAAAATATCCTGGCCGGATGTGAAGAGAAAAGGTATCACAGACATCTCTATAGATGACGTCAAACATGCTCGAGAGCAGGGCCAACGATGGAAATTGATCGGAAGGGCCGAGATTCAAAAGGACGGCTCAGTGCTTGCCTCGGTCTCGCCCGAGAAACTCCCTTTATCCGATCCTCTTGCCGGTGTCAATGAAGCTGTTAATGCGCTGACCTTTGTTACCGACGAACTCGGACCGGTGACCGTTATCGGCCCCGGGGCAGGAAAAAGAGAGACCGGATTTGCTCTTCTTATTGATATGATAAATATGAAATACCAGCTTTCCCGTTGACTTGACAGAACAATACCCCTATTCCCAGGGCCTGCAGGAAGGGCTTGATTTAATTGATACTCATCTCGTTGTTACTTTTTTTTCTTGACCTTCAATATTTTCAATTAATACAATGCGTGAGAGAGGCATTTTGAGTACATAAATTTCATAACGAGTTTTTCCCTAAATATTAAAGGAGGGAATATTGGAAAATTCAGTGTCTAAGCCAGAGCAACAGGTCAGCATTGGAAAAAAGATATTAAGTGTCTTGCTATTAATACTGGGAGGATTTTTTACCTATAGTGTTTTTATCCAAGTTTCTGTGGGAATCGTATCCAATGATTTGGATTTCATTTTTATGCTTTTTGCGATCCTTGCGGTTGTTTCCCTCTGGCTAGGAATAACCACTTGGAAAAAAAGATGGAAACTTGTTTTAGGTATTGTCCTTCTTTTTTTCTCACTGATTATATTTGTTAATACCTTTACTATGACAAGTTTATCATCAAGGGGAGGAGGCAGTTTAGACGAGGGCTTTTATATGGGAATGTCTTTTGCCCATATTGCCGGAACCTTTCTTTTTGTTATACCGGGAATTTTATTGGTTTTTAGTTCCCGTTCCCGAAAACGCAAGAAATCTTGAACGTCCAGGCGTAATCGCAGGGCTCTGTGGCCGGGTTTATATACGGAGGAATAATGAGCATGCCGTTTTCTACTTTTTTCCATTCCACCGTGCCGCTGTAACCAAGAAGGCTGACCACTGTCTTTTCTCCTTCTGAAATGCCTGTGACCTTAAATTCCTGTTGGGGCCATTGAGTCCATATTACATAGAGGTCCTCTCCTTTTTTTGTAAAAAAGCAGGACTTTTCTTTATCCCGGTTCAAACCGGCCCCGTTCCAGTGTCTTGTTCCAAAAATAGCCTCTCCGTTCACTTTCAGCCACCTGCCGATATCAATGAGCCGCTGCTGCATGATGACTGGAATCCGTCCGTCAGCCGTGGGCCCGATATTGAGCAACAGATTGCCTCCACGGCTCACTATGTCTATCAGCTCATAAACCAGCTCTGAGGAAGTCTTGTAATCATCGATATCTTCATCCCGGTTCCATCCATAGGAACCGCCGATACCCCGGCTTTCTTCCCATGGATGGAACGCTCCCACTCCTTCTGCATCCCCGTACTCGCTCGAGAAGTAATCTCCGTGTTTTCCCGGCATATCTTTTCCAAACCGGTCATTGACCACGACTTCCTCTTTATTCGGCGCACTGTTGTACAGCCAGGCCAAAAAATCCAGGGTCTTCCATTCCTTCGCGGTCTTATCCCATTCACCGGCATCGCTGAATATAAGAGCCGGTTCATAGGTCGTTATCAGCTCTATAAGCTGAGGAATCATATGGTCATCAATGTACTTGTCTTCAGGGATTCCGTATTTATCCACCAGTTTTTTTGGTATGAAATAACCTGTTTTGGTCCTGTGGGTCCAGTTGGTCTCCCATTCGATGATGGAATAATACAATCCCATACGCAGCCCTCTAGCCCGCACTGCTCTTGTCAAATCCCCGACAAGGTCCCTTTTTGGTCCTGAATCCATGCTGTTCCATCCTTTTTTATACGGGCTCTTGGTGGGCCAAAGACAGAATCCGTCATGGTGTTTGGAAGTCAGGACCACATATTTTGCTCCTGAACGGGCAAAAAGCCCGGCCCACTGGTCAGGATCAAAAAGCTCGGCCTTGAAAAGAGGGGCAAAATCCCTGTATTCAAAATCTTTGCCGAAATTTTTGATATGGAATTCCCGGCCTCTGCTCTCTTTATCAAACATCACGCGGGCATAGTACCATTCCGCATAAGAGGCGTACAGACCTTCTGTGACCCTTCTCCAGGCAGGCACTGAATACACACCCCAGTGTATGAATATCCCGAATTTGGCATCAAGAAACCATTCAGGAATAGGGCGCTGGTCAAGTGATTCCCACGAAGGCTTATATTTTTGAGAGGCCTGGGCCAGAACAACAGAAGCTGCGAGTAATAATAATAAAACGACGCTTTTTCTCATTCGATTCTTCCTGTAAAAGATCGTAAGATAAATGAGTTACAGTTTTTTTATATCAAATCAGAAGCGCCTGAGCAACCTGTTCGCATACTAGAAGATACATTTTCTGTTGACTGGATTCGTTTTTTATGTATATGATGGGCAAGCCTATGATTCTTAAGCTTTATCCCATAAATTTATAAAAAAAGGAGAAAAAGTATGCGTTCTAAAAGGGTCTGTATCTTTTTTACTGTGCTTATCACTACCTTTGCGCTTGTGAGCGCCTTTGTCATCCAGTCACCGGATTGTGAAAAAGAAAATCTTCAGAATTATGAATACTGGGAGGGATGCACGTCCATTTTGGTAGGGAAAAAGGCTTCGGCCGATGGTTCGACCATGACCACGCACACCTGTGACTGCGGCATGTGCGATTGGACATTCCGGTTTGTTCCGGCAGCGGACCATAAAGAAGGGGATGTCCGCAAGATCTATCATATAAGCCAGTACAGAACCTGGCCTCCTGAACAGGGATTAAAATGGGAAAAATACAAGGACGACTACACTGGACTGGATATCCCTCAGGTCCCCCACACCTATGCGTACATCCACGGAATGTTCGGTTACATGAATGAAAACCAGGTAGCTCTGGGAGAATCCACTATCGGATGTCAGCGGAAGATGAGAAACCAGACCCCTTCAGCAAAGTTCGATATCACCATGCTTACTCTTATGGCTATGGAGAGAGCTAAAACCGCCAGAGAAGCCATCCAGATCATGGGTGACCTGGGGATGACTTATGGATACGGATTCAATGACGGCGGTGAGATGCTGGCTGTGTCCGACCCGGACGAGGTATGGATCTTTGAGATCATGCCGGTGGGACCTCTCTGGGCTCCGGAAAGCGAAAAACCCGGCGCTGTCTGGTGCGCCCAGCGTGTCCCTGACGACTATGTCAGCGTGACCCCTAATGAATCCCGTATCGGCGAGATCGACCTGGACAATAAGGACTATTTCATGGCCTCTACCAATGCGGTATCCTATGCCATTGAAAACAGCTATTATGACCCGGAAAGCGGAGAGCCTTTTTCCTGGAAAAAATCTTATTCACCTTCTGAGGGAAGCGCCATCAGCTCCCAGGGAAGAAGAGGCAGGCTCTGGCGCTTCTATAACATTGTCGCCCCTTCTTTGAATTTAGGACCTGAGACAGAAAGCATAGACCTTCCTTTTTCCGTAAAACCGGATAAAAAGATCTCTGTCCAGGATGTAATGGCCATCACCAGGGATAAATACAAAGGAGTTATATTTGATCCCACAGAAGGAATCAAGGGAGGGCCTTTTGCCAATCCAAACTACTTCAAAGGATTTGAGGTGGACAAACAAAGATACAGCGGCCCGCGCTGCATCTGTGTAAACAATGTGGAATACACCACTATTACCCAGTGCAGGGGATGGCTGCCCGATCCCATAGGAGGTCTTTTATGGCTGTCTTTCGGAGCCCAGGATACGGCTTGTTATATGCCGCTCTACTGCGGGCTTAACGACCTCCCCGAATCATTCCGGGTGGGAGACCATTTTGTTTTCAGCAGAGACTCCGCCCGATGGGCCTCGGATTATGTGGACTTTCACACCCAGGTGATCTATTCCTATGCCATAGATGACGTTAGGAAGGCGCAGGAAAAATGGGAGGGTATGGCTTTTCAAAACATCCCCATCATTGATGAAGCGGCGTTAAAGCTCTATCAAAAGGATCCTGAAGAGGCCAGGCAGTTTCTTACGGATTTTTCAGTCAATCACGCCAATTCCGTCGTCAATGCCTGGTGGAAGCTGGGAGATGACCTGCTCGTCAAATACAATCACTTCCGTATCTATAATCCGGAAACCAGAAAGATCGACCGCATACAGACCCCGGAATGGTGGAACAAAGCGCTCATCGAACAAGAAGATCTCAAACCGATCGAAATGCCTCCGCCACCGCCGCCTAAGAAGAAAAAACGATAGAGGGAAAAAACGATAGAGGAAACGATAGAGGGAAACGATAGCTAGCAAAGGAAACGATAGAGGGGACAGACCATAGCAACTAAAGCTAAATAAACGAGTTAGATGTTTATTTTTCTATAAATATGGCCTTAAATGAACGTTTCCCCCCCCTAAATGGCCGCTATAAGAAAAAAGATAAATAGAGATAAAAGATCAGTGATTCCCAGCTTTATTTCTATTCTTTCTTGCGCGTCAGCTTGTGAATATAATCAGGAGGAGAGCTGTCAAAGGAGGACGGCCGTTTTCCGCTCGAATCAAAGTGAATCTCTGCCTCATCGTCAGAGATAAACTTCAGGATTCCGAATGTAGTGACCCATTCAGAACCGGCGTTGCTGAATTTACCCACACATAAGTCAATGGCACAGGGATCCTTTGAAGGATCAAGCCTGTACTCCCCATTGTGTGTGACAGTCAATCCGTCCGGATGTGTTTCCTCTAAAGTGTATGTCATATCAGCTCTGAATTCGGCTTTCCCGTTTCCTTGGCCGTATTTATCCGCCACGACCCACTCTCCCAAAAGCTTTTCAGCTGGATCGTCCTGGCTGCATTCCATCCAGAGGGTAGAGGAAAAAACCAGTCCTAAAAATAAAAGAACAAAAACCAAATAATTGCGCCTAGATTGTTTCATCTATCATCCTTTCGTTGTTATTATTCTTAAAACCATATTTTAAGAAATAGATGGAAAAATACAAAGGAAAAGACAATCATTTCAAAAAAAAGGCCGGCATCTTCACAACCAACAGGGATTTCCGGTTGACTGGAATTGCTGTATACGGTTATGATTGACAGGAAATCCATTCTTTATTCTTTAATTATGGGCGCGTTGTAGCTGTGTTATTAGGCGGAATAAAATGTATGAAAAAGGAGGGAACATGAACAAAATCATTAAGGTCATCCTTATCTTCCTCATCATTGATTTTGTTATTGTGGTCAGTTATTTCGGTTACAAATCGATTATAAAAGGAAGCTCCTCCGGGGCATCCTCCTACGAATGGGTTGAAATGACGAAATCATACACGCCCAAGGACCATATCGAAGATTTTATCATGGAGGACGCTATCCGGCAGGATCTGTTTCCCATATACATAAAAAATTATGGTAGAGACTTCAAGATGCTTAAAAAATTTGTGGGGAAAAAGCTCTACCAGCCCTCCCGGACAGAAATGGATTTTGTTTTTCCAGATGCAAAGGACTGGCATCTTATTGAGCTTAAATACAAAGATAAAAAAAGAGACCGCGAAATAAAAAGGACGATCCTTTATGTTCAAGAACAAGACGAATGGAAAGTAGGAGATGCCGGAGGTCCCATTGAATAAAGCCAGGCCAAATCTCGAATTGATCACATTCCTTGTTCTTGCTTTTGCTTTTTCATCACTTATCTGGTTCAAATGGACGCCTGTCAAAGAAAACTCCCAGATACAGGGCCTTATCTCTGTCCTTGCTCTTATGTGGTGCCCGGGCATAGCGGCATTGATCACCAAGCTTATCTATCATCGAAATCTAAAAGGACTTGGATGGAAATGGGGGAAAACAAAGTACCAGGTACTGAGTTTCTTCTTGCCTGTTCTCTATGCCCTCCCAGTCTATCTGATCGTGCTCGCTTTCAGACTCGGAGCATTGAACTCTGAATTCTCACGAACCTGGATCCCTTTTTTAGCCTTCAATATCTTGATAGGCCTTTTCGCTGCACTCGGGGAAGAAATAGGATGGCGTGGTTTTTTGACCCAGCATTTTTTTAACAGGATCGGATTTTCCGGAGCCTCTCTTGTCACCGGCCTTATATGGGCCGTGTGGCATTATCCGCTCATTATTTTTTCCGATTATAACCAAGGCGCCCCCATCGTTTTCTCTTTGGCCTGTTTCACCATAATGGTTGTGGGTATCAGCTTTCCCATGGCCTGGCTGAGGATCAAAACAGGCAGTGTATGGACTGCCATGTTCGTTCATGCCATGCATAATTTCTTTATCCAAGATATTTTTGATCCGTTGACGCTGAATACAGGGGCCACTCACTACTTCATAGGAGAATTCGGGGCAGGACTGGCTTTAACCGTATCGATCTGTGCTTTTATTTTCTGGAAAAAGAAAAAAGAACTATAACCGATGGGAATGAAAAGCCATAATCTCTTTAACCCATATGAGGCTTATTTAAAAAGGGTCGAGGAGTGCCAATCAAAACTTCATACGATCAAAAGAATTGAGATATTCCTGTCTCTTGCCAAATTAATACTGGTAATAGGGGAGATATCCCTTGTTGCCGTCTTTGTGAACAATATACCTCTTTTTTCCATTCCTGTTTTTGTTGTGCTTTTTACATCCGCAGCTGTTACCCACGAATACTTCATAAAGAAAAGAAAATACCAAACCGCCCTAAAAAAAATAAATGAAAATGAAATAAAGACACTCAAAGAAAGATTTTTAAATACTGACTGCGGCAGCGACCTTGTAGACCCGCAGCACGATTATATATCCGACCTGGATGTTTTTGGTGAAAAAAGCATTTTTCATTATGTAAACAGGACCAAAACCAGTGCGGGGAAAAAAACCTTATCAAATTGGCTTAAAGAAGCGCCTAAGGTCCATCCTGCTGGAGAAATAGGGGAGAGACAGGAAGCTGTCAAAGAGCTTTCAGGAAAACTTGATTTAAGGCAAAATATTCAGGTAAAAGGGAGTTCTATCGAGGATTCTTTGAAGAAATTGAGTTCATTCCAGGACCTCCTAAAGGAACCTTTTTTACTCCTGCACAAACGGGCGCTCATCATATTTATCCATGTGTTCCCTTTGTTCACCCTGGGCTTTCTGGCTTTTTTTCTGTTTAAAATAGCAGCACTGAATGTACCCATTGCTCTTCTGATCCAGCAGATATTCAAATGGCTTCTCATTTTACTGCTCATCCTCCTTTTTCAAAACGCTGTCACCCGGCTTTTCCGGAAGCAGATAATCCGGATTTACAGACTTGTATCAAAATATTCCCGGATATTAAACGCGTATGCACAAATCATTTCAACCTTAGAGAAACAGGATTTTACAAGCTCCAGGGTGAATAAAATAAAACAAGAATTGATCCATGACAACAAGCCCGCTTCTAAATATATCAGAAGATTAGGCACCATACTGGGTTGCTTTGAACTCAGGACAAACGGATTGCTTTATGCCCTTTTAAACAATATTTTCTTCTGGGACCTGCACTGTACGTACAGATTCGAAAGATTAAAAAATTCCGTGGGCAAACAAATCCCGAAGTGGTTTGATGCTATAGGCCAGTTCGAGGCCTTATCCAGTTTTGCAAACACTCTGTATAACAATCAAGAATGGGCTTTTCCTCAAATCACTGAATCTGAGTTAGAGTTAGAGGCTGTATCTGCAGGACACCCTCTAATACCGGAGAAAGAAAGAATCCCTAACAGCATCCGGTTTGAAAGAAAGCACAAGCTTGTCATTATTACAGGTCCGAATATGGCGGGAAAGACCACATTTCTCAAGACCATTGGAGTGAATATCGTTCTGGCACTTGCCGGAAGTCCGGTGTGCGCCCGCAGCTTTGTGACCTATCCGTTCAGGCTGTGCACAAGCATGAAGCTGAGTGATTCCCTGGATAAGAAACTATCCCTGTTCTATGCGGAACTGCTCAGATTGAAAATGATATATGATGCGATAGGGGAAGGAGAGGAGAAAGGGAAGCCAGTCTTTTATCTGATAGATGAGATGCTGAAAGGCACGAATGCCCTGGACAGGCAAAAAGGATCCATTGCCTTGATGCACCGGTTGATCGAGAAGCGTTCCAAAGGGATGCTGGCCACCCATGACTTGAAACTGACAACGCTCGAGAAGAAGCACTCTGTGAAAGTCACAAACCATTACTTTGACGGAACGATTGAAGGGGATAAATTGGTATTCGATTACAAATTAAAGAGTGGAGCCTGCCGGAGTTCGAACGCATTGGAGCTTATGCAAAAGGTAGGGATAAAACTGTGAATTTGAGAATAAAACCGGAATAGTGTAAAAAAGAGAAAGGAAGAAACAGTGAAATACTATAAAGACAAAAAAAATATCGGAGACGGCAGAGGCTTAGGCCGGGGCGGAGGGCGCGGGCGCAAAGGAGGCGGTGCTTTCGGACCCGGAGGTTATTGTGTTTGTGCCAAATGCGGCGCAAAGATCCCGCATCAACAAGGTGTCAAATGCACGGATGTAAAATGCCCTGAATGCGGACACACCATGGTCAGGGAAGAACTACTAAAGAAAAAATCAAAGGGTTAAGGCATCGTCTACCTATCGAACACAAAAGGACTTCAGAAATGAAAAACAAACTGAAAATACTGTTTTTGTACCTGTTCTCTCTCTATATAGTTTTCATATCGGCTGCATTAGCTTTCGAAAAAGTAAGACTATCTTTTACAGTGTCCATGGAAGAGCCGGATAATCATATCTATCAGGTCGGACTCCTCTGTGAAGGCATTGAAGATGATGCTGTTTACTTTAAAATGCCTTCATGGACACCTGGATACTACCGTGTGCTTGATTTTGCACAGAATGTCAGGGATTTTTGCGTTGAGGACCAAAGAGGACGGGCTCTTGTTTGGGAAAAAACAGGGGGTAATGTCTAGCATGTGGAAACCGGCGATGCCAAAAATACAGCTCTTCATTACCAGGTTCATGCTGACGGAAGAGGTGTAGCGGAAAGCAGTCTCGACACGAACAGAGGGTATATATCTCCGACCGGAGTGTTTCTCTATATTGCCGGCAAACTCGATCTCCCTGTAACAGTGACTATCAAGCCTTATAAAAATTTCAGCCAAATATCTACAGGACTGGATGCGGTCAAAGGAAAAGAAAATACATATCAAGCAGAAAATTTTGACACTCTGTATGACTGCCCCATATTTGTGGATAACCAGGAGGTCTTTTCCTTCACATTTAGCGGCAAAGAACACAGAGTCGCCATATATGAACCGGAAGACATTGATAAAGAAAAGCTGGTCTCTGTTTTGAAACGTATGGTCCGGGGAGCTGTGTCCATTGTGGGCGAGATACCTTATGATCACTATACCTTTATCATGATGGGGCCGGGTATGGGCGGTCTTGAGCACGCAAACTCAATGGCCGTGTTCACAGAGATACCGGAGCTTGAAGAACCGCAGCAGTATAACAGGTGGCTGAGTTTTATCGCCCATGAATTTTTCCATTTGTATAATGTAAAGTCAATACGCCCCATAGCCCTGGGTCCCTTTGATTACGATGGAGAGAACCGGACGAATATGCTATGGCTTTCCGAAGGAGGCACGGTCTACTATGAATACATCATCCTCAACCGTGCGGAATTTATGAGCAGGGATGATGTCCTTGCCAGATTCAGCGGTATCATCAAAAGCTATGAGCTTTCGCCGGCTAAAAAGACCATTCCGTTGGCTCAGGCAAGTTTTGATGCTTAAATAGGGGACGGACCCGGCCATCTCCATTAAAATCAATGAGATAAGTATAATTTCCTATAGATTTACAAGCTTAAAACAGTGATTTTGGGCCCGAAAAATTTCCATATAAATCTTTCCCAATGAAATCCTTATAAATAACCACTTCTACATGGACAGCAAGAGGCCACAATGGTATAAATAAGCTATCTTAGAAGGAACGGAGGTGGCCATGAAAATTAAAAGAGCAGGATTTGTTCTAATTGTTCTATCAATTCTAGGATTATTCTTTATCCTTAATGCAAATCAAGAAGTGCAAATAAAGATTGCCGTAGCTTCAGATGGAGAAACACTAGACTCTCAGGTCAGCAGTATGGCCGGCCGCTGCTCTTACTTTCATTTCTTTGACAAAGAAAGAAACCTTAAGGACACTATGGAAAACCCGTACCAAAAAGAAAGTAAAGCTGGTATTAAATGTGCCCAATTCCTAAAAGAACATGATATTACTATCTTACTAGCAGGTGAAGTGGGAGAGAAAATGGGAGATGCTCTTGAAAACAATAATATCTTATTTATTCCTTTTTCAGGTATCGTAAACGATGCTGTAACTCAAGCTAAAAAGATAGTATCCCACTTTAGATGATAATTAGTCTGACCTGTTCATAAAAAAATGGCGATGTTTATTTTTTTGTTTTGCTTTCAAGGATATACATGCTTATTAGAAAAAATTACAACTGAAAAACTATTTTCTGTTTTTACTTTTATTTTAATCGCCATTTTTTTACCCTTAAGGCAAGCCGATCGTACTGTCTCTGCTTCGTTACAGGGTACTAGCGGTGAAGGACCACAGCTTCGCACCCTGTGCATCGCATCTGCAGCAACCTCGACTTGTGTATAATCCAGGTTAGTCAATAATGGTAAAAAAAATCATCCAGATCAGGTCAGAGTACACAAGCGCCCGTCTCATCCTTTTGAACCTGGAACACCGTCTGAAGGGAACCCGGTTTAAGCGTCTGCCCGGCTATCTACCACCGGAAGTGGATTTCCTGACAGAAGACAAAAAGCAGCTGACTATAAGGGTTAGAGACTATGACGTACGTGAACTAAACCCGCCGGAGACTCCCCGGGCCATAGAGCATCTCAGTCTTATTCTTTCTGCCCGTCACGGAAACCTTGCGTCCGCCCGCCGTTTAAAAACAGAAACTCAAAAAGCTTTTAATAAAATTTCGACCAGGTTTACCGGAGAGAAGCTCACCGAAAATGAGCATGTCGTCCCCTATACGACATCCAGTGCTTATTCTGAAGTCGATATCAGCAATAAAGGCTCGATCCTCCTTGATCTTTCCAACCGGGGCATTGCCACAGCGGATTTCAGCCTTCTCACAGCATCTGCTTATTCACTTCCTCCAAATAAGCGGGAGCCTCTGGTCAGGGCCATTGTCAGA
Organism: uncultured Eubacteriales bacterium; assembly: GCA_964611275.1. GTDB lineage: Bacteria > Acidobacteriota > Aminicenantia > Aminicenantales > Aminicenantaceae > WJMT01. The sequence continues at coordinate 6,777 of CAZSZS010000147.1, read as the reverse complement.
AACCTTGAGATCCTGAGCGGACGAAAGCTCGAAGACCCTGAAAACCCGCTTCTTATTGCTATGCGCTCTGCTTTGCCTGAATACCTTCCAGGCTTTATGCCCACCTACCTTAATGTCGGATTTGTACTGGATATGCTATCCGGACTTCAAAAAAGATACGGTAAGGCCGGTGCAGCCCGGATCCGCTTCAACAATCGTAAGACCCTTCTGGAAAGCCTAGATCCTGAAGCTTTCCGGCCCTTTGATATTCCGGGAAAACCACTTCTTTCCGCCCAGAAAAATACCGAACTATCTGAGCAGATGGAATCCGAGATCGCTTCCCGCAGGCCCGATCTTCTTAAAAGCGCCTGGAGTCAGCTTTTGTTTTTTCTCGAAACGGCCTATGACTACTACCAGAATCATCTGGATGTCCTACGCAGTTTTATGACGCGGGAATTACACCGTCCTGCGATCATTTTCCAGCGAATGGTCTGCAGCGTCATAGACCATGCGTCTTATGCCGGAGTCATGTACAGCCGCCACCCCAGACTCGGCACAGGCCTTTTCCTTCAATTCGGGAGGACGGTATATGGGGAAGACTTAATGACAGGACGCCTCCAGCCCGAGGAACGTCACTTCCAGACCCGCGAACAAAGCCGCTGTGAATTCCCGGCCGTATACCACTGCTGGGACAGAATCTCCCAGCTTGAGGATATTTTCCGTTCTCCCGTAATGGTCGAATTCACCGGAGTCAAGGGGACCTTTACCATTCTTCAGGTAAATCCGGCAGAGATGTCCGGCGCAGGCATGATAACATCGGTTATGGACATGCACCGGAGCGGCCGGATACCGGATGAGAGGGTCCGTGAGCTTATAAAGCCCTATCACGTCCGGCAGATCGAATCAGACGCCATTGACCCGAAGTCTTTTCATTCTCTCACACCTTTCTGCCGAGGTATGGCCGTGCTCCCGCGTTCTGCGGTGGTTGGCCGCATCTATTTTTCCTCAGAAAATGCCTTGAAAGCACGGGAAGCAGCAGGAGACACCAATGTTATCCTGGTTAAGGAAAGGTTTACACCCATGGACGCCATTGAGATGCAAAGCTTTGACGGCATTTGCAGCCTGAGTCCCTTAGCCATCCATGTGGTCTCCTCAGCCCAAAGCCTGGGCATTCCGGCCCTTCTAAACCTGGAGGGATACGGTGCGTGCATAGACCGAAAAAATCACCTACTTGTCAACAGGGAAGGATTGGAGGTCCAGGAAGGGTCGTGGGTTACGATTTCCAGTGCGTTCGGGTCGCTTTATGTAGGAAAGGTCCGGTTCGCTCCCGCGCGCCTCCTCCGTTTTATGGCCGGAGAAGAAATGAAATTTTCCGCTGACGAGCGAACACGTTTCGAGGAATTGGCAAAAACCTACAGCGATTACCGGAATATACTGGAGAACGTTGATGCAGAGGATTTTGAAAGTCTTCAGGACCTCGGACATGCCGTCCGTTTCGGCAGGCTGGGAGAGGACGAACAAAAGGCGGCCAAATTTGTGAACCGCTGCTTTGATGTGAGAAGCAAACTCATTGTGCACCGCCTTCTCGATTCAACCCTGGGCACTCATTTCCTCAACCAGGCCGCCTTTGCCTGTCTCTCAGGAGAACGTAAAGCACAGCTTCTCAAGGAAGCCCTGCGCATCTGTACTGAAAAGGATATCTCCGGCTACAACGCAGGTGCCTTTGTGATCGGCTGCCTCATCCCCAACAATGCAGATGTTTTTTTCTGGAAAAAATTCACGCCCGGTGAGACAGCCCGTCTTCTTAATGAATGGGTGCTTCACCAGAAATACCTTAACGTTCTTGATAATATGGGTGAGAAGAAGATCCGCCGTGCAAGGTCTTTCATTTTATCCAGTGGTCTTGGAGCCCTTTGGGTTCATAAGGGGCTGCTCTCTGGCTTCATGACTCTCAAGCTCTTAGGGGTTCCATGGGATGAGGTCAGCCAGGCTATTCTTCCTTCTTTTGACTCCCAGACACAGGAGGTCATCGATTTTCTGAGAAAGCCTTATTCCGCATTCTATGACTATGATAATCCCTGGAGCGTTGCACAATTAAGAAAAATATGCAACGCTGCCCATCTCCCTCTTCCCCGCCCGAACGATATTTAGAGGGACGGTTTCTTTTTTATATGAACCTCATTTTCCTTTAAATATTTCTTATTGACGGAATCCATTTATTATGTATATGATGGGCAAATAAGCAGTTTTTGAGGGAATAAGATTGGCTGTCAAATGTCCTAAATGCAATTCAAAAAATCCTGATACCGCCGCCTTCTGTTCTGAATGCGGCACAAAGCTTTCCCTTATCAATGCAAGTCCCACTCAAACCATGGAAACCCAAAAAAAAGAACTCACCACAGGCTCTACTTTTGCCGACCGCTACCAGATCATCGAGGAGCTGGGCAAAGGGGGCATGGGAAGAGTATACAGAGCTCTGGATAAAAAACTGAATGAGGAAGTCGCTCTCAAACTCATCAAGCCGGAAATCGCTTCAGATGAAAAAACGCTGACGCGTTTCAGCAGCGAGCTTAAGATCGCACGCAAAATCAGCCACCGGAATATCGGGAGAGTCTATGAGATCATGGAGGAAAAGGGCGCTCATTACATCACCATGGAGTATGTTCCTGGTGAAGACCTAAAGAGTTTCATTCTCCGGTCAGGAAGGATCGACATCCCCAAGGCTTTGTTTATCGGGAAGCAGGTGTGTGAGGGACTGGCTGAAGCCCATAGACAGGGCGTAGTGCACCGTGATTTGAAACCCTCCAACATCATGATCGACAAGCAGGGGAATGCCCGGATTATGGATTTCGGGATTGCACGGATGCTCAAAAGAGACTGAATCAGCTTAAGCCGCATTAGCAAAAATTCTTCAAAGGAGAGGAAAATGAAAAAGACTTTCATTCTCTGTCTAACCGTTCCGTTATTGATCACCATATTCTTTATAAATCCGATCATGTCATCAGATTTAGAACGCATTTCTTTTAAAAGTCACGGATCGACTCTCTATGGTTATTTTAGTGAAGCCCAGGGAAAAGGACCTCATCCCACCATGGTCTTGCTGCACGGTTCACCCGGCGGCAAGAAGGATGTTTTTGGACTTGCTCAGGCTGCGCCAAAAGCAGGCTGGAATGCTTTGGTATTCAATTATCGCGGATTTTATGAAAGTGAGGGAATGAGCTCTCTCAACAACTCGGTCGAAGATGTATTTTCAGCTTTGAACTTTATAAGATCTGATGAGATTGTGAGAAAGTATGATATTGACACTGCTCATACTGCTCTTGCTGGTTATAGTTACGGCGGCGATATAGCATTAACCGCAGCAGCCAAAGATACTTCAATTCAATATGTCATTTCTATTGCAGCGGCTGATATAAGCGAAATCGCCAGGATAGCTGAAAATAATGATAAATTTAGAGCTATGTTTGTCGAAACGATGAATGACAGAATTTCTAAGGGTCTTGTTAAAGGGCCTGGAGGAAAGCAAGCCCTTAAAGAGCTGTTGGAAAATAAAGATAAATTTGACATTATCAAGCATGCTGAAAACCTCTCATATAAGTCCCTTTTAATAATCGGTGGATGGAAGGATCAGGCTTCGACTCTTGAAGAACATGTTTTGCCCCTAATCAGAGCTTTACAGAAGAATGGAGCTGAAAAAGTGGAAAAAGTGATTTTAGATACAGATCACTCATTCATAGGGGCAAGAACGGAGCTGACCAATGCTGTTGTTTCATGGTTGGACAATCATCATCCCCACAAGAAGCCGGCAGGATCATTCATGCCTGGTTCAAAGAGAACGGGAAGTGGCACATTATCGGTGGTATGAGTGCCGGTCAACATGACAGCTGATTATATTAAAAGCGTATAAATCAATAAATGGGCCATAACGATCTGATTGTGAATCTCACCACAGCACCTCTTGACTGGATTTGCTTTTTATTTGTATCATGAACGGTAACGCCTTAAAAGAGGACCTTTCTATGGACACAAAAACAAACACTCCAAAGTATTACAAGGATGCGCCACCGCATTTGTATGAGAAACTCATTAAATTCCGTCAGGAACATCATATCAACCGGTTTGAATTGAATGGAAAAACTATAGAATATATTGCCACAGGCCACGGGGAAAAGACACTGCTTATGTTCCATGGAGCCTTAGGCTCTGCAGAAACTCCCTACAATGAAATACTCAGATTGAAGGATCGCTACCGTATCATTACCCCGACCATCCGAGATATCGGCTCTTTAGATGAGATATCCAATGCGGTGAATGAAATTTTACGCCGGGAAAAAGCAGAACGCATCATGGTTAGAGGGGGATCCTTTGGCGCCTTTATTGCTCAGTCATTTTTCAGACGTAATTATAAAATAATCGATAAATTGGTTTTGGTTAACGCTATCCCCCCAAAAGGTCAATACTCCAAAAAAGACAGGCGCCAGCTGCGGTTGTTCACGCTCCTTTTAAAAATAGTTCCTGAAAAGTTAGCAAAAAAAATCATGCTGAAAGAACTAAGCAAACTGGGAGAGCAAAACCATCCACTATCCAAGGAACAGCAAGATGAGATTGATTTCCTGATGATGCAGGTCCATGAGAGATTAGAGAACGTAAGGAAACGGCATATACTGGAATCTCTGATGCTTGTAGTGGATTTCGATTTGAACGAAAACATTAAACCGAATGATTTTCTTGATTGGAAGGGTAAAATTCTCCTTATCACGGATACAGATGATTCAAGCTATAAGTATTTCGATAAACTGAAAGCCCAGTTTCCTGAACCAGAAGTGAAAATATTCGAAAAAGCCGGGCATCTTCTCCAGATAGTCTTTAAATCCGAATTTGAGAAAAAACACGACGAATTTCTATCCTGTTAAGGCTTGACTTTTATTTATAAGCGCTTTAATGATTTCCGGTTGACTGGACTTATAACTTATGTGTATCATTTATGAAACAGTCATTTAAAGGAGGTAATGGTGTCCAAACCATCATTGAAAACAACTTTTTTTTGTGTCCTGATCATAGGCTTTTTCATTTTCGTTGTGTGCTTAGGCCAGGCCTCTGATACAACTGAGTTAGAAGGGACCTGGAAAGACCCTCACCAGGGCTGGTCCTTTGAATTCAACGGCAATAATATCAAGATAACAGCACCTAGTCCTCAAATGTCTATGGAGGGCACGTTTACTTCAGATCCATCAGCCGACCCAAAAGAGATCGATATCAAGATAAAAAAATCCGGATCACCCCAATACCAGGGTCGCACATCTCTCGGCATTTATAAAATCGAAGATATTCTTCTCACCTTAGTAATATCAGAACCTGGCAGTAATGATCGGCCCCAGGCATTCAGCACTTCGGGTGGAGCTATGGTCTTTAGGGTCAGTAAAATAGAATAACAAACAAAATCTGCCTTTTCATTTTATTTTCGCTTTATATTTTATATTGGGGCGGCACTATAGTTGACTTTCACAGCACATTTTGTGTATCATAATGACAGATCAGCAGCATTAAAGGAGGGCAGATGAGAACCGCCCAAATCATCAAAAAAATAGTACTGTTCTCTATTATGATCGTTTCGGGAACAGCCATTGTTCTTTTAACAGGATGCCAAAAATCACCCCATGACCGATCATCGTATTCCATTGAGACTATCGACGGAGTCAAACACATCTACAACTTTGGCCCTCAATCAGACAGCTCCTCGAAAGTGAGTCTTATACTTTTAGGCCAAATCGGGAAGTTGGAGGCTGAAAGGGAAGAAGACCTTCTTTATGAGCCAGCTGATGCAGCCAGGCTTCCCAACGGAGATATCCTCATCCTGGAGAGAGGAGGCTGTACTGTAAAGCGGTATAATGAAGATTACGAATATATCTCGTCTTTCGGACAAAAAGGCCGGGGGCCCGGAGATTTTTTATCTCCTTTTTGTTTGAGACTGAGTGAGAATAAGTTATATGTCTCAGGTTATTCTTTTTCCATATTTTCTATCGAAGGGGAATATGAAGGCGGTTTTAAGCCTGAAATAATAGGAGGAAGTTGGATCCATGACCAATACAGAACCTCTGGAATGACCGTCCTCTCCGGCTCTCGTGTGATCCTCCCGAGCCATCCTTCGATATGGGTCGATTCAGGGGAGTCTAAACTTCTCTCTATGTATGATAAAAAAGGCACCCTTATCCGTTCTTTCGGCGCGGCCAAAAAATATGAGAATGCACTTCTCATGCTGAATGCCAATATCGTCTATTTTGAAAAATACATCACGGGCCATATTTATGTTGCCTTTGGCCATCAAAACAGAATTGATAAATACTCTCCGAAAGGAGAATTGATTTTTTCTGCTGACCGTCCTCTCTCTTTTGAAGTGAAAAACGTAACAAAAATAGAAACATTTAGAAGCGATTCTATGGAAAGAGAGTTTGAGGTGCCGTCCGTTACTTTTGTCACAAAAGGAATAGGGATTGACCATAAAAACAGAGTCTGGGTTTTAACCTATATCAAACAGCCCAACACATTTTTGACCTTTGACGAGGGAGAAAATCTCACTGAATGCTATGAATTTAATGTGTTTGATTCAAACGGAATCCTTCTGTTTAATGTTTCTTTTCCCAATGTCATGGTCGATAAGCTCTCCATCTATGGTGATCGTGTCTATCTTATAGACTCTCAAAATGAATCATGCGTCTATGAATACAAAATAGTGGAAACAAATTCATTACAAACGAACCGTGTGATCTTTTAATCCTCTCCAAGCTTCCTGATTTTCTA
>CAZSZS010000146.1:0-2688 GCA_964611275.1 uncultured Eubacteriales bacterium | reverse complement strand
CATCCTGAAAAGAACGAGTTGGTCACTTCCGCGATCGAGCACCCTGCCGTGATTGAGACCGCTCTTTACATGAGAAAATTAGGAAAAAAAGTCACCTTCATACCTGTTGATGAATACGGCACCGTTGATTTGGATATGCTTGAAAAAAAAGTGACACAAAAAACAGCCCTTGTGTCCATTATGCACGCGAACAACGAAATAGGCACACTGCAGCCTATAAAAGACATTGTCCATATAGCAAAAAAGAAAAATGCCTTGGTTCATTCCGACGCTGTCCAGACTTATGGAAAGATCGATTTCGATGTTCATAAGCTCGGTGTTGATCTGGTATCCGTATCCGCTCATAAAATATACGGCCCGAAGGGAGTCGGGGCTTTATATATTAAAAAGGGCACTGAAATACAACCTTTCATTCACGGAGGCCATCAAGAAGGCGGATTGAGAGCTGGAACTGAAAACACGGCCGGAATCATCGGCTTTGGAGAAGCGGCTCGAATAGCTGCCCAGCTCTTAAAGAAAGACAAAAAGAGACTTGACGGTCTTGCGGAACAGCTCAAAAATGGGATCGAGTCGCGTATTTCTGATATTAAATTCAACGGATCAGAGAAAGAACGCATAAAGACTACGGTTAATTTTTCTTTTCTCAGGCTGGAAGCCGAGGCTGTGCTGCTGGCTCTCGCGACAAAAGGGATCTTTGTTTCAACTGGCTCGGCCTGCAGTGAGGATTCGGATGAGGTCTCTCATGTTTTAACGGCTATTGACCTTACTCCGGAACAGGCACGATCCTGTATCCGTTTTTCCATTGGCAGATTTAACACGGAAGAAGACATTAAAACCGTACTTGAGGAACTCCCGAAAATCATAGAAAACTTAAGGTCCATATCAGCCGGAACCGTTTAACCTGGATAGGTCAGGTTTACTGATATTTGATCTGGTCAAGATATTTCTTTCTTGCATTAAGAAAGAACGAATGGTAGGTCTTTTTTCTGAAATCAGGATAAGTCCAATCAAGGATTCTTATCTCCTTTTTCCCAAAGAGAAATTCAAGGTGTCCGTATATCCCCTGCTGCAAAGGAATTCTGTGGGCAAAATCTTTGACCGTAGCCATTATAAGTGATGAATCATTGATAAGACCAGGATCAATATTCACAATGCGGTGAGGGCTTTGAAGCTTTGTTTTTATCTTCTCTTCGATTTGGTTAGTGATCATTTTAATTTCACTCAATGTTTCTGGCGCTACCAGCGTATCAAAGCTTATGAATTTTCTCATCAAGGAAGCCCCTCCCATCTGTTTCGAATAATAATCTGTATAAGTGAAAGGGAAAACGTCACTTTCCATATCTATAGGGCCGTACAGATTTACAAGCTCTTCTTGAGTCAAAGAAAACGCTTCCGGTTCTCCCGCCATGATCCCTATGACTAATTTTCTTTTTTTTAACGATTTTGGCTCGGCCATGTTCTTTTTTAATGAATTTTATCCGAATCAAACAAACAACTCAAATTTCCAAACACATAATCCGCTGTCTTTCGGCTTTAAATGCATGGACATTTGAGCTCATATCTTTTATAATCAATCCCATTATGAACTGGGTATATATCGAAGACCTTCCAAAACATGAGAACCAGCATGTGGAAATAAGAGGCTGGGTGTATGCAAAGCGTTCCAGCGGAAAAATAAGATTTTTAATCATCAGGGATGGTACCGGATATGTCCAGGGAATGATTCACAGCAAGCAGAAGGACAGCCCCCTTTTTAAAAAATTTGGCAAGCTGACCCAGGAATCATCTCTCTATATGAGGGGTGAGGTCAAAAAGGATGAGAGGGCTCCGGGCGGTTATGAAATCAGTGTCAGCGACATTGATATCATACAGATAGCAGAGAATTATCCTATTACGCCAAAAGAACATGGAACCTCTTTTCTTATGAAGAACAGGCATCTGTGGCTGAGATCAAGCAAGCAGAATGCTGTCCTGCAGATAAGAACAGAAATTATAAAAGCCATAAGGGATTTTTTTGATAACAGAGGCTTCCGTTTAATGGATACTCCCATACTCACCCCCAGTGCCTGCGAAGGCACCACCACTCTCTTTGAGACAGAATATTTCGACCAGAGTGCTTATCTCAGCCAAAGCGGACAGCTTTATAACGAAGCCACAGCCATGGCCTTTGGAAAAGTCTATTGTTTCGGACCGACCTTTAGAGCAGAGAAATCCAAAACAAGAAGGCATTTGATCGAATTCTGGATGGTAGAGCCGGAAATTGCTTTCGCTCAACTGGATGATATAAAAAAATTAAGTGAAGACCTTGTTCTTTATATGATCGAACGCGTGCTGGAAAATAAAAAAACAGAGCTTGAAATTTTAGAAAGAGACACAAAACCTCTCGAGAAGGTAAAAAAACCTTTTCCAAGACTCACCTATGAGGAAGTCCTTGAAAAATTGAAAGAGCAAGGAAGGAGTTTCCATTTCGGCGATGATTTCGGAGCTCCGGAAGAAACTCTGATATCAAAGATATTCAAACAACCTGTATGTATCACTCACTTTCCTGCAAAAATAAAAGCCTTTTATATGCAGCCCGACGACAAACGGCCTGACCTCGTACTGGGTTTGGATGTACTTGCTTCCGAAGGATATGGAGAAATCATAGGCGGGGGACAAAGGATACATGACATGAAGCTGCTTAAGGAA
>CAZSZS010000145.1:0-2867 GCA_964611275.1 uncultured Eubacteriales bacterium | reverse complement strand
TGATTAGTGAATTCTAAGAAACTGTCACCAAAGGTCAAGAATTCTATGTTAGGTCTTCTTTAATATTTTTCTTAGCCTTTCATAGGCGGCCAACCGTAAGTTCCAATTTATTTCTTTTTTTATGATCTCGGACAGCAACTGCTGGTCAGTGAGTTTTAATACTGCGGCTGCACGAACTTCTTCATTTAGGTCGGTCTTGGCGATTTCGGTTAAAAGTGTCTCGTCAGCAATGTTTGGGTTTTTTACCGCTTCCATGCGCACATCCCAATATTCACCCTCCTTAACAATTTCAGCAAGCATTTCTTTATTGGTTATTTTCCGTATTGCAGTCTTTCTCACGTCCTCATTCCCAGATGAAAGTGCAATATCAAATAGTTGTGCCTGGCTATCAACTTTCTCTGTGGCGCTTGGATCATAATAGGGCATAATCTCATCAAGTAAAGCTTTGTCTTCTATTTTTTTTAGCGCCTCGTCCCGTACTATTTTCATTGTGTTTGTTTTTACAAGGTCTGCAAGAATATCGGGATCATTTGTGGTAATTTCAATACGCCGAGGAAGTTCAGTTATATAATTCGAAAAAACTGTCCCACATCTCCAACATGTACTCCTTCCCTCATTATAAGCACCGCAATTTGAGCATTTGCCACTGTATAAACCAACATGACCCCCCCCATAGATTCTATAGCCCCTTGAGCCCCTTGCTTCTTCCGGGGGTTTAGATTCGATATTATTAACCGGTTTCGAACAATTGTTCAGAAATACAAATGAGGAGAGGGCTAGAAAGGTGAGTGCAAACTTGATCGTATAAATAAATCCTTTTTTCATTTTTCTGTTCATGATGATTTTTGTTCTCCTTCATCAAATTTCCTCATTCAAAGCGATTCTCTCAATTTTAATATACAAAAAAACGCATTGGGTCAACAAGAATCCCAAAGAAATGGTAGGATATCATAAAACGAGGATTTATAAGGCATAGAAAGAATAGAGATCTCCCTTTTATTTGATTCAGGACATTAGAGTTTCAAATACATTCTGATAGTTCCTCAACTACAATAGAGAGCTGAGCCTGAGGAGGCGGAGGCCGGGTACCCTCGAAAAGCCTTATCCGAAGGCAAATCTTCAATGTCGCTTCAGCTATAACTGATTTTTATTTTTAAGGCAGGATCTTTCCGATATTTTCTGCCACTACAGCAGGTTTTTTCTTAAGCCGGGCCGCTTCTTCGGCCGAGGTCTCTCCGCTCAGAACAAGAAAAAAATCACATTTCAGTCTGTTCGCAAGTTCCATGTCCGTATATATTCTGTCTCCGACCATAACCACTTCGCTGCTTGCGGCCTGGTGTTTTCTCATTATGTGCCGGACCATCTCGGTATTGGGTTTCCCGAAAATCTTTTGAGCTTTTTTTCCGGTCGCTTTTTCAAAGAGCGAAAGCATGGCTCCTATATCCGGAATAGGGCCTTCGGGTGTAGGGCAGACCAGGTCGGGATGGGTGGCTAAAAGTGGGATCCCTTCTAAAAGAAAAAGAGCTGCTTTTTTTAGTTTTTCATAAACCAGTTCCGTATCAAACCCAAGCACCACATATTCAGGAGAATCCGAACAGGGATTGATTCCCGCTTTTTCAAACATATCCATCATAGAGCGGGTACCCACAATATAGGTGTCTTTGACCTTGTTTCTGTTGAGGAAATCTATGACGCCGTCCGTAGAAAGAATGATGTTTTCACTGGTGGCGTTGATTCCCAGGCGGGAGAGTTTTTTCACATAATCAAGTTTTGAACGGGAGGAATTATTGGAGAGAAAATAAGCATGAATTCCTCTTGAAGCCAGGCTTTTTAAAAATTCCTTTGCACCAGGAATCAAATTGTCTCCGAGATAGATTGTCCCGTCCAGGTCCAGAAAAACGATTTTTTTATTCTTTAATGGATTAGTCATTTTTTTTAAAGGCTTTCAATGCTGAGGATACATATTCCACAGATGATAATAGAGTCACGATAATCAAAGTCCATGATAGAAAATAAAAACTCCATTTTCCGATAACGTTCCAATAATAGGGTCCTAAAAGCGCTGCTATGCCGCCTATGGCCTGAAAGGTCGCTTTTATTTTTCCGCTTTTTTTTGCGGAAACGGAAAAGCCTTTTTTGGCAAGGATGATGCGGGAATAAGCAACGGTTATATCCCTTAAGGCCATACAGAGAGGAAGAAGCATCATCACAAGCCCTGAAAGTGCCATGGCAAAATAGACGATAATTCTTGATATGCTGTCAGCATAGGGGTCAAGAGTCGCTCCGTATTCCGAACTGAGATCGAAATGCCTGGCAATGGGCCCGTCAAATAGATCCGTTGCTTCGATGAGCAGAAGGATCAATAAGGAGACGACAAATCGCACTCCCTGATCGTTGAGTGCCAATAGGAGAGCGGCAAATGTTATCGCAAGTGGGATTCTGATGAGTGTGATGGATTGAACTATGATAAAACCGGTCTTGTTTTTCTGTATATCTTCTTCAGTCAGCATTTTGTTTTTATGCTTCATCCGGCGGTTTTGCCTTTCCTTTTATTCATTCAGGTTAACATTCTATATTCCTGTGTATTTTTTTTCAATCCACTAACCTGGCCTATTCATAAAAAAATGGCGATATTCATTTTTTTGTTTTGCTTTCAAGAATATACATGCTTTCTACAAAAATGACAATTGATATGTTTTTGATGCTCTAATAATCCAGGTCCGAATCCAAATCATTCAGATGAATCCATCTCCCCCCGTCCCATCCGTATAAACTCTCCGTATATATATTGATGAGTTCCTGGAGTGAAATGTCTTCCTGGCATTCCTGGCACAATTGAGAAAAAAACTTCCTGAGATTGGGAGTAG
>CAZSZS010000144.1:0-8176 GCA_964611275.1 uncultured Eubacteriales bacterium | reverse complement strand
CAGATGCCTAAAGACCAGATCGGCATTCAATTGAAGAGCCTTTTAAGGAAAAACATCATAGAAGCATGTCTGACCCACTGACGGGGGGAGTTACGCAAGCGCTGAGAAAAACGGTCATTGCGATGAGCAAAGCGACACAGCAAACTCATTGTGCTACGTATCTGCATGAGATTGCTTCGTCACTGCGTTCCTCGCAATGACATCTTCAATGTCGCCACGTCCACGCCTGAATTTCTTAAGGATATAAAATAATCCTGGTTATTTGAAGATATCTCTGGCTTTCTCCAGGGATTGGTTGTCCTCAATATTTATAATGGAGGGACGCGTCTTCCACTGCCTGGATATCCTTTTCATAAGCCCGCTTAAAACATTCCCTGATCCCAGCTCAACCGTGACTTCTATCTTCATGCGTTCCAGGACCTTCATGGAGCGGTACCACTGGACAGAATGCGTCACCTGTTTTTTAAGCGCTTCCCTAGCGGCATCTCCATCATCTATGACTCTAGCTCCTACGTTGGATATTATAGGAAATCTGGGGTTTTTGAATTCAACCTGATCAAGGTCAGTGGACAGCTTTTCTCGGGCACCCATCATGAGGGTACAGTGAAAGGGTGCGCTGACAGGGAGCATAACGGTTTTTGGGGCTTTTACAGTCGCTACTGCTTCTTCAACAGCTTCCTTGTCACCTGAAATAACGATCTGGCTCTGGCTGTTCCAGTTAGCGATCTCAACCACTCCGGTATCTATTTTCTTAAGCACGCTCTCGACTTCCTCATGCGAAGCCCCGAGTACAGCAGCCATGGCGCCTGTTCCCACAGGCACAGCTTCCTGCATATACTTCCCTCTTTTATGCACCAGCATCACGGCATCTTCAAATTTCAACGATTCGGCCGCAACAAGAGCTGAGTACTCTCCCAGGCTATGACCGGCGGCAATCAGAGGCTCTATCCCTAAAAGTCTAAAGGCGATACAACTCACCACAAGAAGGGCCGGCTGTGTATTCTCGGTTAGAGTTAATTTCGACTCAGGCCCTTCAAAACACAGATCCGAGATCTTATATCCGAGAATCTCATCTGCTTTTAAAAAAAGTTCCCTTGCCAAAAGGGATGTTTCGAAAAATTCCTTTCCCATTCCGACTTTTTGAGAAGCCTGGCCGGGAAACAGAAAAGCCAGCATTTTCATCTCCCCTCTAGAAAATCCAGGTACCTTTCGATACGGATCTGGATTTGCGCTTTACTCCTAAGGCTGCGGATCCATTCCTCAACCTGAATACTCGTGGTTTTTTCCTTAACGGCTGATTCGATCTCAGGCAGGATATCGACCATCTGCTTTACAGGTTCTCCTTTGGCTTCTTGATCAGGAACATAGACCTGATCATAGTACGACTCGATCTCCCTAAGGCTCACAACCACCGAGCGGCTGAATCTATCCGATATAATTTTTTTGTACGAAAGATACTCGGCGCAGTAATCTCTCAGGTCTTTCAGATCTATCCCAAAATCACCCAACCTTTCCTCCAATCCGTAGCCCTGCCATCTCTCCTTTTCACCTGTCAAAAAATCGTCTATATCTTTGTCATCGATATTCATTTCTTCCCCGGTAAATTGGTTGACGAGCTTTTGATTGATGATGTTCTCAAGAACAAGAGGGTATAAAGACTCTCCTTCCGCATTTTCATTTGAATCCCACATTCCAAAAGCGCTGACTATTCTCAGGTCCGTGACTGTTATGACTTCATCATTCACCACAGCCACGACACCTTCCACTTTTTTATAAAATCCCCATGCAGAAAACCTGAAAAGGGATACGGTCACAAACAACACAAACAGAGAGAACAAAGCCGGGTTTTTTCTTTTTCCATTCATTTTAAAACACATGGCCTATGGCTATGATGACAAGAGGCTGCTTCTCTCCCTCCTGGGCGTCGAAATTCCATCCCAGCTCAAGACGAACAGGACCCAGAGGAGTCTTGTATCTAAGACCGACTCCCACAGCATCCTGCAGCTTCTTAAAATCAACCTGGCTCCTTTTATAAAAAACATTTCCTTTGTCATAGAAAACAGCTCCGTAAAGGTCTCCCAACTTTGGTGTAATAGGAAAAGTCAGCTCAAAATTCACTAATATGATCGCTTTCCCTCCTACAGGCTCAATAGACACCGGGTCCTTAGGCCCTAATTCATCAAACGAAGTGCCTCTGAAAGAATTGCTTCCGCCTGCAAAAAACCTCTCGTGAATAGGCATTCTTCCCATGCCCAATCCCACTCTTGATGTCAGGCTGAAGGTTACTTTGGACATGAGCGGAAAAAACTGCTGGTATTTCGTGAAGAGTTTCAAATAATCCGACTCCGCATGAAACAGCGGATAAGCCCACTCCAAAACAGTGGAGGCAAAATATCCTCTTTCCGGATTAAACGAATCATTTCTTTTATCCCAAATGATACTTCCGGAAATAGATGTGGCTGAAAAGGGAAAGTGCTGCCTGTCTACTTCTGACTCGGATATTTTCAACTCAAACAACGATGTCTGTGCAAATCTCAATGTGACCATAAAGATCTTATTCTCATCTCTCGCTATAGGCTTTAAGGCAGACAGACTGATCCCTCTCCTGTCGAAACTGTAACTTGTCCTGCTTTCCCGCTCAAGCCATGCGTTAAGATAGGTGTCAATAGGAATCCCGAAAAAATAAGGCTGCTCCCAGGATACCGCCGCTCTTTTCTCTCTAAGGGATATCTGGCCCACGACCGATAGTTGGGCTCCTGTGCCGAATATATTCCCTCTTATGAGTTCAGCGGTCCCTCTCGGCCTTATGATGCTGTCCCAGGCCTGGAAAGAACGCGGTTCGTTCTTTGTTTCCAACCCTACACCCAGGCTGACATAGTGTCTCTGCCCCTCTCTCACGCTGATCAACAGATTTTCCCACGCCGGATCAAGAGATATTTCTTCAATGGCGACCTTAGTGAAAATACCAAGATTTGAAATCCTTCTTTTGGTGTTCCTTATCTCATCATAACGGGCATAATCACCTGGCTTAAATATAACTTCACGGAGAATGGTATTTTTCCTGGTTATTTTGTTACCTGCGATGATGATGTCCCTGACCCTGACTCTTTCCCCTTCCTTTATCTCAAATCCAATATTAAAAGAGTTCTCCCTGGTCTTCTCTGTATATGATTTTATCTCGGTTCCCCTATATCCCATATTTAAATAGAGATTTTCCAGATTTTCAGTATCTTTTTGAACTCTGGGATGATAAAAAGGCCCCCCTTCAAATGTCTCTATGGTTTCAAAAAGTCTCTCCGTACTGACGCTTCCCGCTCCCCTAAAAGATATTTTCTCAGTTATATTCTGAGCTCCTTCTTCAATAAAAAAAACAGCGTCGACCTTTTTTTTGTATTTTCTGAAATTCAGGGCTATCCTTGTATCAGGAAAACCCTGAGTCTCGTAAAGAGATTCGATCTCTGACGGTAGCTCAAACAGCCTGTCCCCTGTTATGCTGCTGAGAAGGGGCGTGTTTTCTCCCAGAGCCAGCTCCGACTTCAATTCATCGGAGCTAAAATATTCAGTTTTATTAAAAATGATATCATTTATCCTGTATTTATCTCCCGGAAATACCTTGTAAATAATCTTAATGGTATTCCCTTCCCTGACAACAGAACCACGGACATTGCAGAACAGGTATCCTTTCTTATGCAGATATTTGACTATTTTTGCTTCTCCCTGGTCAATCCCCCATTCCATAAAAATATTCGTTTCCCAAATAGGCCGTATAAGGCTTAAGGGAACCTCAGCTCCTTGAATAAGGATATCTATCTTTTCATGAGCTTCCAAGTTGAGGACCAGAGACACGAAACCGTCTTTTTCATTAAAATTCTCCCGGGCATTTATTTCCACACGCTGATATCCCATGGATCCATACAGATCCCTCAGATTATCCATATCCTGCTGGAGTGCCGACTTCATATAGAGATTTCCAACTTTAGTATTCATCTCCTTTCTAAGTTTAGCTTCATGAAAAATGACATCTCCCTCGAAATCTATGTCCTTGACTGTGTATTCCTTTATGCCCTGTATCTCAAAAAAGACATCCACCTGCGATGATTCGTCTGTTGGTGCATAAGAGGCTTCAATGGCCGGATTGTATTTTCCTCTTTGTATTAATATCGTTTTCAGCTCCTCAACCGCTTTTTTTAATTTCCCTTCGAAAAAAGCATCTCCCTCTTTAAGGGCTAAAAGCTGTTGTTTGAGTTTAGACGAGGACATTTTTACGCTTCCGAGAAAAACGATACGGTTTACATAAGGCTGACTCGTCAAAACGAATGTGAGATCTGCCTGCTCTGCACCCTCTTTTTCAACCTGGATATCGGAAAAAAGACCTGTGTTGTAGAGCCTCTTCACAACCTCGCTCATACTGAAATAAGAGAGGGCGTCTCCTGTCTCCAGTGTTACCAAATCCGCGATTTCCGGCTTTGCCGCCTCTCCGTCAAGCTCCACATAAACGCTGCGGATGACCACCGGATTTTCAGAAAAAACAGACGAAAACAGAGAAGAACAGAAAAAAATCACCAGTAGAATGGAAAACAGGGCAGAGTAAAAAGAGGAGCGAGTTGATCTAAAACCGTCTGTGAATTTTAACATCAAAACTAATCCTTCCTGTCTCGTCTCTTGTGCCCACAATTGAAAAATCGTTTGACAGCTCCCACTCGATGCGCGTGATATCTTCCCTCTGCGCAGCAAGATTTGTCGAATAAAGTATGAAAAAATTCTTCGACAGCTTTTTCCCAAGTGTTAACCTGGCTGTCATTTCAGAAGAAGATCCCATAATAAAAGGATCGATTCTAAATCTGTCTATACTGAAAAGCTCTTCGGCTCTTTTTTTGGCTTCCTCAGAAAGCTGGAATGAAAGAAGAGAGGCTGTGCTCTGCCCGATGCTTCGGTCATAATGATACGTCCGTCTAAAAGCCTGGCCTAATGCAAGAAGCGCCAGGACATCTTCCGAAGGAAGAGAGGGAGAAGAGCTGAATTCCGGTCTCAGATTGCTTAAAGGACCATCCAGAGTAAAGGTCACATGATAATTTTTTACATACGTCTCCCCTTTAAAGTTAAGATACGGATCTATGCTTGCAGGATTAAAAAAACTCACTCTTCCCTGAAGAAGATTGAATTCTCTGTCCTGAAAATGGACCGTCCCGTTTATCGCTTCTATCTCACCCTGGAGAATTGGGCTGAAAATACTGCCTCTTATGTTCAGATCGAAACCTGCCTGTATGCTTCCCAATGAATTCTCCATCCAGGCATCCTTGTCCGCTCTCAGACGAATATTCAAATTCAGATCATCAAAAAAACCAGGCTCCTGAGAATAGGATGGATAAGCTTCGGATGAGAATGAAAATCCCTCATTCAATTCCCTTCTCCACAGCAGCTTCTCTATGAAAAAATCTCCATTAACAATAAATCTCGACTCATCCTTTACAAGACTTATGTCGCCGTCAGCAAGAGCTCTGGTCCTCTCCAGAATGGAAAGCGTCATCTGGTCTCCATGTGCATTCACGTTTATATATTCGGCTCCGGTCTTCCCTAAACGGATATTCCCTGAGGCCTCAATAGTGCCCCCGCCTAATTTGCCCTTGACTGAACGAATGGACAGATTGCCGCTGTCCACAAAAACAAGACCTGAAAAATCCTCAAGAGCATGGGCGAAATGCGGGAAAGGCAGTTGCGAACCCTTAAAATCTATAACTCCTTTGATCTCCGGCTTTCCCGATGGGATTCTCAAGTCCAATAGATAATTGAGTTCAGCCTTGGTGCCCTTCCAGGGGAGCAGAAGATCAAGATTTCTGAAGGAACCTTCTATCTTGCCGGTCACCTCCTCTTTATTGAGCGGAATATCCATTTCCCATAAAAAATCATTTTCGCCGGGAATGAAATTCCCATCGATCTGCATACTGATCTTCTCATTAGCGTAACCGATCCTCATTTTCCCCTGAGTCCCCGTCCTATTGAAGGAAGCAAATTCCAAATCCCTGATATCATAAGAGCCTGAGATAAAATCTCTGCCAAACTCACCCTCCCCCTTTATATCGAATGTGAACATTCCATTTAGGTTTTCACTTATGGATGAGAGATCCATATCCTTTCCATTGAAGTCTATCTTAAATCTTTCAGCGGATGTATTCAGAAACAAATTTCCCTCTATCTTTCCTCCAAGTAAACTAAAACTTAATTCAGGAAACTCGACGGAATCATTATCTCCTTTTATCCTCCCGCGAACATTTGAGAGAGACTGCCCTGCAAAATCGACATCTTCTCCAGTAAAGACTCCATTGAACACTCTCCCGTCATTTTTCTCTATATACTCAAAACTGCCCGAGCCCAGGCCGTGTACAGGAAGAGAGATGTCCAGGGCAGGAAGGACAACACTGGTCTCCCCTCTCTCACAAAGGATCTCCACTCTTGTTTCAGTCGGATTCGTAAATAAACCCACTGTTCCTTTAAAATTCGGGTCCTCAATATCGAATCTTCCGAAAAAATCTTCTTTGATGAGCTCTATGGTCGCCTTCGCGAATTCGGCATCAAGTTCACCAAAACCAGCTTGGGATATCGAAAAATCTGCCTTTACCTGGGGAGTAGCAAAATCACCGAAAATATGGATCTCAGAATCGCCGCTTCCTCTTATCTCAGGAAATCTGAATTTTTTTCTCAAGATCATCCCGGTAAACTCCCTGGCCTGATTGAGGTCTTTAATCCCGCCTTTTATTGTTATATCCAGGCTTTGGTTTACTTTTACACTGCCGTCAACGTTGAGGTCTCCAAAACTAGACTTAATATCAGGAGACG
The DNA here is from genome assembly GCA_964611275.1 of uncultured Eubacteriales bacterium. Lineage (GTDB taxonomy): Bacteria > Acidobacteriota > Aminicenantia > Aminicenantales > Aminicenantaceae > WJMT01. Next base: position 1,342 of record CAZSZS010000144.1, on the reverse strand, counting down.
AAAACATCACATCTCTATCTCCATTCCACTCAACCCTGACTGAACCATTTAAGGGAAACTGTTGAGATTCGATCCTATCTGTACTGTCCCTGAAATCCGCATTAACAACAAGCCTCTTGTTCACCAGGGAAAACTCTCCCCATGCCTTAGAATATATCGGCCAGGGTATGTGAATTTCATTGGCTATAGGCTGGATGGAGACTCCCTGGACTCTCCCGCGAACTACTTTCTTATAAAAATCAATGCGGATATCACCATGATTCCCTTCCGGGTCCCTTAGGGAGATCGCGACATTTCCCCCTTTTTGATCAGAATATTCGACCCGGCTGTCTATTTTCCCCATATCAACCCTATTTAAATCAATGGACGAGCTGGCCAGTTCGCCTCTGTACGAAAGCTCTTTGTCCCTTCTTATAAGAAGGCCTTTTTCTATAATGTCTCCGGACCAGTCAAAAGGGATCCTCAGCAAAAGAGCAACCAAAGAAGAATCGATAAGGCTTGAGGTGGCCAGTTCCATTTCGGGTTCGAAAATATCATCTATAGTCCCTCCTGCTTTTATGATGCCATCAGGACCCTTTACATGAAACCTCTGTAAAGTCAATTTTTTCCCTCTCCCAGTGAGAGCTAACGATAAACTGCCCCTGATATTTCTCTCTAATCTATTTAGAGACAAATCGTTTTCTTTAATTTCGGTATAAAGAGTAAAGTTGTTTTTGTTCTGAGAAAAAACAGCGTTGATCCCTTCTGAATACAGCAGCATGCTTTGGGTCTCATAGGCGATCTTGCCTTCTTTCAAAAGCAGTTTTTCTATAAAGACCGGGATAGTAAAATCCGCTTCTTTTTTTCCAACCTCCTGCGGTTCTTTTCCTAATTGTGACAGCTTTAATTCCGGCTCTTCGATCACTATTTTGAGGGGTTTTCCTCCGGAGATAACAGACCTCAATGAAAGACTTACGGATATTTTTTTAGCAGAAAAATAAGGATTCGATGAATGAGATTCAGCCTCTTCTATAACCAAAGCCGGGGGCAGAGAAGAAAAAAACAGCTCGTTGTATTTTAAGCTGGCATTTATTTTCTGTTTTATCTGAACCAAAAGGACATTTCTCACCAGAATAAAAACAGCAACAATCAATATCAGTGTTATCCCGAAGAATATCAGTCCTTTAAGTCTGTTTCTCTTCTTCATGTCACAATCTGTATCTTACAACACAAATATATCATTTTTCATAAAAAATACAAATTTGGAAAACTTTGGCACCCCTTTTCATCTTTCATCAGGCAAGCTGATTCTTCAGCCCGATGATTTTTCCGCACCGTTCTTTTGGAGGGGAAAACACAACTT
>CAZSZS010000143.1:0-19519 GCA_964611275.1 uncultured Eubacteriales bacterium | reverse complement strand
CTTCGGATAAGGCTTTTCGAGGGCATCCGGCGAAGCCGGGCGCTGAGTATGTTTGACCCACGGACGGGGAGAGTTACGCAAGCGCCGAGAAAAACGAAGAAGAATGGCGTTAAAAATCTTTAGCGAGCGACAGCCATATCTGAATTTCACCTCGGCTCGTGAATGAATGAGATTATGTTCAATATTAGAAGGCTCCTTTTCGGGAAAAAATGACCTTGAGGCTTTTCAACAAGATCACGATATCCATCCAGATAGACCAGTTTCTTATGTAGTATTCATCTATCCTGAGCCGCTCCTTAAAAGGGATGTTTGACCTGCCGCTGACCTGCCACAGCCCGGTTAATCCGGGTTTGACTCTGGTTATGGTATTGAGGGAGGTGTGGCTGTCCTTGATTTCCTCAGGCAAGTACGGGCGCGGTCCCACAATACTCATGTTTCCTATGAGAACATTAAAAAGCTGGGGGAGTTCATCCAAACTGAATTTCCTGATAAATCGGCCGACCCAGGTTATCCTGGGGTCATGATTTTTTAGCTTTTTGTATTTTTCCCATTCATGCCTTGCTTTTTTATTTGATTCCAAATATTTGTTAAGCCTGGATTCATTGTCATTATACATAGAGCGAAACTTATACAGAGGGAACAATTTTTGGTCTTTTCCGATTCTTTCCTGAACAAATAAAACACTTCCCTTTGTATCCAGTTTGATCATAAGAGCTATTATCAGAAGGATTGGCATTGTTAAAACAACCAGGAGCAGGGCTAAAAGTGTCTCAAAGAAGTTTTTGAAAAAAAGGTTCCAGGGTTTGACCAGGTTTCTTTTTAGATAAAGGGTAAATATGTCGCCTATTACTTCGATGTTGATTCCTTCTGTAATAAAATCCCCGCTTCTCGGGATGATCCACATGGATTCGCAGTTTTGTTCACAGAGGGACAATATGGTTTTAAACTCTTTCCGGGACTTATGAGGCGTTGCCACCATGATGTCTTTTGACTGAAAGGTTTTGGATATGTCCCTGATTTTTGATATGGGCCCCAGTACTTTTATGCCTTCGAATTTTTTCCCTATTAGCTCCGGGGAATCTTCGATAAAAGCTGAGACTTCATAACCCATCGTCCTGTTTTTCTTTATATTTTTGATAACTTGAAGGCTGGTTTCATGAACCCCGACCATGATCAGTTTCTTTTTCCATAAATTGAGTTTAACAAGGCCTGTTTTCACAATAAACCGGAACAATGGAAAAAGAACCAGGCTTATTATCCACGCAAGAATGACTGTGGTTCTCGAGAATTTAACCTCGGCTTTAGTCAGGAAAATAGCGATCATTATAAAGGCAGAGGCGAAAGTTGCGCTTTTTATAAGTGTTTTGACTTCTTCCCAAAAGGGAAACCGCTTGGTATAGAGCTTTTCATAACTGAACATAAGAATCCAGACCAGAACCATAAAATAGTGGGAAAGATAGGTTGAAAAAGGAATCATTGCCATACCGCTGTATCTCTTGAAAATAAAGATAAGTATTTCACCCCGTATAAGGTGGGCGAGATAAAAACTTAAAAGAACAACGATGATATCAGTTAAAAGAAGAGCAAAGAATGAAATAATTTTTTTCCTCATTTTCTTAATACAATACAACAATCAGAAAAAAGTTGAAAGAAGCATGACAAACTAATAATATCCTAAATATAACATGGACTTCAAACTAAAACCATTCCTCTTTGCATTGGCGGCAGGGACCTTTTTTGTGTTCGTATACATGAGGTATCTTCCGTTGGTCTTTCCCTTCCAGTACATTTTGATTTCTCTATGTTTGATGGTTTTTTTAGTGACCGTATTCAATAGGACCTCCGGAGCTCTGATCATTGTTTTTTGTGTGCCTGTCCTGAACAGCCTCCCATATTTTTTTTCTCTGAAAGCAGTGAATCCTTTGATTTTCCTGTTCTATTCTTTTTTCATAGGTTTTCTGATCCATCAGGGCTTTGGCGGAGATTCTCTGCGTACAAAGAATGCACTGAGACTTCCCATAATAAGTACTGCTGTTATAGTCGGGATATCTGCCTTTTTAACCTTCTGGCGGTATACTAATTTTTTCCCGATATATGATAGCTCTGTCTATGACCTGACTGTCAATGTCATTGAAGTAAAAGCAGGGGGAGCTCTTGAAAGGATTGTGTTCGATACATTGATTTATGCAGCGGGATTCATTTGGTTTTTTATGGTCATAAATATCTTTAAGAAAAAGGAAGCCATAAAAAAGGCTCTGATTCTCCTTTCCTCCTCTACATTCCTATCCTTTTGTTTTGGTTTGTATCAGTCATATTCGAATTTAGATTTAGGAAACACTCAGTTTTTCGTTTCCATCAAAAGGGCTAATGGTCTTTTTTCTGACGCAAATGCTTTGGGGATCTTCATTGCCTTTAGTATCCCTGTTTTTGTAGGCGGATTTTTATCTTTTGCGAAATGGGAAAGACTGATTTTTATCCCCCCTGTTCTCGCCGGGATATTGCTTATTCCGGGAAGCGGGTCCAGGAGTGGATTTATAGGAATAGTCATGGCTGCGGTACTTATGGCTGTTTTTTACATAAAGAAAATGAGGGCTTTTAGTAGAAGTAATCCCAGGAAGTTCAGGAAAGCGGTGGTTTACTCTGTGGCATCTTTTTTGATCGTCATCTTGTTTCTTGTTGTCCTATTCACCGGAGATTCCACCCTGAGTCATAGATTCAAGTCCAACATTGCGTATTTTTCAGAAGAAGATTCCTTACAAAAAATAACCAAAGGAAGGATGTATATTTGGAAAGCCGGATTTAAGATGGGGGAGGAAAATCCTATAAGTGGTATAGGGTTGGGCTCTTTTACAGTGGAGCTGCCTAATTACTACAAGCAATACAATATCAGGGAACTGAAGTACAGAGGAGCAGACAGCACCCCTGAAGTGGTAGTGGATACCGCTGATAATTTTTATATTCACATCTTATCAGAGCTCGGAATCATCGGATTGACTTTCTTTTTGTGGCTTTTTTATCGTATTATCCGGCAGGTCTTAAGAGAAGTATACAGAAAGGATATGAAAGGTGGTCTCAAAGCGGTTTTAGTCGGGATTTCCGCCTCGTTGATATCTCTCTTTGTTCTTTTTTTGGTTGGGATCCATACGCTGCATTTTGAGATTCAATTGGTGTTTTGGTTTGCTATTGGGATTTTGTTTTCACTAACGCCTGAAGCGGAAGATAAACGAGACGGATCTCCTCTGAGAAAGGTTTTTATTGTCATTATGGTGATTCTTTTTACTGGCTTTCATGTCTGGGGGACTTTTCATGATTTATCCCTGAAAAACAGGATTGAGAAGTTTGACCTCACTAGCGATTTTGGTTTTTATAATCAGGAGATGATGGAAAAGAGACCGTTCAGGTGGACGAAAAAGAATGCGGGATTGACTGTTTGCATAGACAAACCTGTTATGAGAGTTTCTGTTCTGGCATCCCACCCTGATGTTCAAGAAAATCCCGTGACCCTGGAACTGTACTTTATAAAAGAATTGTTCAGAGAAAAAAAATTCCTGGATAAGATCGTCATCAAAAAAAGCAGCTGGATCGACTTGAAATATGATTTTGCCGATGAGGTCGGGTCAGAAGGGATCCTGCTTTTTAAAGTGAGCCGCACGTGGCAGCCTATAAAAATGATTGGAACTCTGGATCCCCGGAATCTGGGCGTGGCCGTGAGTGAGCTCAAGTTTGAGGATTTGAAATCAGATGAGGCCATTGAAGATGAAAAAAGAGAGAGGTGATTATGGCTAAAAGAACCCGTTTTCCCTTTGTTTTTTGGACGGCGAACGCCATTGAGGTATTTGAGAGGTTCGCTTACTACGGGATTTATTTCGGATTTGGGATCTATATGGAGCATCTGGGCTATACGGAAGGGCAGTTGGGAATCGTACAGAGTATTTTTTTGCTGTTCTCTTATACCATACCGGTTATTTCCGGAACTTTTGCAGATAAGTATGGTTTTAAAAAAGTCTTGATCGTCTCTTACCTTGCCTATCTGCCGTCTATCCTGCTTCTGCTCATCACCAAGTCATTCTCAGGGATCGCCTTGACTATGTTGACCATTGGGCTGGCCGCAGGAATTTTCAAACCTCTGATTTCAGCTACGGTAAGGGCTGTAACCGATAAAACAAATAAGACACTTGGATTTGGGATTTTTTATGCTATGGTGAACGTGGGGGCCTCTTTCGGTCCTCTGGTGGCCGGTAAACTGAGGGCGATTTCCTGGAACTATGCCTTTCTGGGCGCCGCGATATCCATCGCAGTTATGCTGCTGGTAACCATCTTTTTCTATAAGGAGCCTGAAAGGAAGATAGAGGGGGTGACCCTCCGTCAGAAATTTAAAGATATGGGCGTGGCTCTTTCCGATCTTAAATTCGCGATTTTTTTGGTTTTATTGGGTCTTTTCTTCTGGCTTCCTCTCTGGGCTTTTTTTAACCTATGCGCTATTTACGTGGACAAAAATATCGATACGGCCCGTCTTTATATGGATATCAAAAGTGTGTTTGGAAGCGGACTCGCGAACTTTTTATCCCGGACAGATGAAACCGGAACCCGAAGGATATTGGGTGAAACCATTTCCCATTCCGGTTATATCATCATGATCTTTCAGGTATTCATTTCCTGGATCTTTGAAAAATTCAGGGCCATACCTTCCTTTCTGTTCGGAATGTTTGTGGCAGCCACAGGATTTTTGGTGCTCGGTTATGCAAGGATATCTGCTCCGGCTCTGATATTTTTAGGGATATTTCTGTTCGCCTGCGGGGAGATGATCTCATCACCCAGGATCCAGGAATATATTACCTGGATCGCGCCTAAGGAAAAGGCCGGATTGTATATGGGATCGAACTTTTTAGCCCTTGGTATCGGTTCTGCTCTGAGCGGTGTCGTCTATACCTCCCTTTACGGAGTTTTCCGCGGTCAGGGACATCCAGAATATATCTGGTTTACCATAGCAGCACATATGATTTTAGGGGCCATCGTCCTTTATGTCTATTCCCGTACAGCAGGGGAGTTTAAAGAACAGGATAAATAATCTGGACTATCATAAAAAAATGGCGGCGTTATTTTTTTTGTTTTGCTTTCAAGGGTATACATGATTTTGATAAAAATGACAACTGAAATGCTCTTGCTTGTTGCCACTTTTATTCTAATCGCCATTTTTTTACCATTGAGGCGAGCCAATGTGAAATTAAGATATGGCTTCTGCTCCCTTCATGTCATCACGAGGAGCGGAGCGACGTGGTGATCTCATGATGCTCCGTTTCACAATGAGATTGCCGCACTCCCTAATGGTCGTTCGCAATGACATCTTCAATGCCGCTTCAGCCACACCTGAATTTCAGTAAGATATTTTCAACCTTGACTCGTGAATAGTCCAGATAATAAGGCTTAATAAGGAGTGAAGAAATGCTTATCAAGGAAAAAGTCGAACAGGCCGTAGATATTTTATCGGAATATTCTGTGGACTGCTGGGTCACCTTTGTCAGAGAGAGTGGAATCAGCCGTGATCCCATGCTGGATTATTTAATCACAGCTGATGTTACGTGGCATTCCGCCTTTATCGTGACGAGGAACGGTGAGACCTATGCCATAGTGGGTCAGATGGACCGGCAGACCATTGATGACCTGGGCGTGTATAAACATGTTCTGGGTTATGTTGAGGGGATCAAAGCACCCCTACGGGAAGTGCTGAAAAAGATCAATCCCACTCAAATAGCGGTTAATTTTTCAAAAGGGAGTGAGGTCTGCGACGGATTGACCCACGGCATGTATCTTACCCTGCATGATATTCTGGCTGAGATCGGATGGGAAAAGAGGATGGTCTCATCGGAAAAAGTAGCCTCAAGCCTTAAGGCCAGAAAAACCTCTACTGAAGTCAAAAGAATGAAAAAAGCCATAAAGCACACTCTGGATATATTTGATATGGTTTCCGGCTTTATCAAGCCCGGGCGGACTGAGAAGGAGATCGCCGGTTTCATGATCGATGAGGTCGAGCGCAGGAATTTAGCTTTTGCCTGGGAGAGAAGCCACTGCCCGGCTGTTTTTACCGGACCGGCAACAGCCGAAGCCCATTACACTCCCACGGATAGAAAGGTCAGGCGAGGGCATATATTGAATATGGATTTTGGTGTTAAATATCAGGATTATGTCTCTGATCTTCAGCGGACCTTCTATGTTTTGGATGAAGGAGAGAAAAAGGCGCCTCCTGGGGTGCAAAAGGGTTTTGAGACGATTGTGAGAGCCATCGAACTATCAGCGGAAGCCTTAAAACCGGGGGTTAAGGGAAAAGACATTGATGCTGTTGCCCGAAAGTACATCGTCTCTCAGGGATATGATGAATTTCCCCATGGTCTGGGGCATCAGGTGGGTCGTTTTGCTCATGACGGGACCGCTCTTCTCGGACCTGCCTGGGAGAAGTATGCACAGAAGCCCTTTGAACCGCTGGAAGAGGGCATGGTCTTTACACTGGAACCGCGCTTGAAAGTGCCGGAACGGGGAGTCGCCACTATTGAAGAGATGGTTATCATTACCCGGGACGGTGCTGAATTCCTCTCAAAGCCGCAGAAGGAACTGATACTTATAAAATAAGGTTTTACATCAACAGATTCTTGGGAGAAGCTCTGAAGTCAATGGCTCCAGAAGTCTCAATCCCCCTGAAAGAGTGGAGAGCAGAAGTTCTCCGGCTCTGCCCCGCTTGTCATCAACACAGCCTATGACCTCGGCTGTTTTTCCATTCTTATTATTGCGTATAGCCTTCAATATGCTTTCTGTTTTATCTTTTTCCACGACAAGGAGAGCCCTGCCCTCACAGGCCAGATACAAGGGATCGATACCCAGGAGTTCACTTGCAGCCTGAACAGGGTGGGACAGAGGTATTTTTTCTTCTTCGATAATGAGCGAGAAAGAAAGTTTTTCGGAAAGTTCAGAAAGTACTGTGGCAAGCCCGCCTCTTGTGATATCGCGCATCCACAAAACTCCCTTTTTCCATAGAGGCAGAAGAAAATTCAGGGGGGCGCAGTCACTTTCTACCTGCGCCTCCATTCCGAATTCTTCCCTTGCCATCATGATCGCAAGACTGTGTTCTCCGAGCGTGCCTGTTGTAATGACCGTATCTCCGGGTTTGATCTTTTTGGGGGCCGGTCTGGCATAGATGGAGCCTACACCGGCGGTATTGATGAATATTTTGTCACCCTGCCCCTGTCTGACCACTTTGGTATCGCCGGTGGCTATTGAGACATGGGCCTTATCAGCTGCTTTTTTTACGGAATTCAGTATTCTTATCACTGCATCCAATTCCAGTCCTTCTTCTATAATCAGTGAAAGAGAAAGGAACTCAGGTTTGATACCGGACACAATCAGATCGTTTACTGTGCCGTTTACACTCAAAGACCCTATATCACCGCCAGGGAAAAAAATCGGGTCAACAACATAGCTGTCAGTTGTGAATCCAATTTTATTTGGCAGAAGAGCTGCATCTGACAGCTCGTTGAGAAAGGGATTGCTGAATGTCTTGACAACATAATCGGCTATAAAGTCGCGCATAAGCTTCCCGCCGCTTCCCATTTCCAGGCTGATCTTTGTCACCTTTGCCTCCTTTTTTCTATGCTTTGTGTTTTGACTTGCCTATTCATAAAAAATTGGTGATGTTCATTTTTTTTGATTTGCAACAACCTTGCCTCGTTCATCATCCAGGTTAACTTGGGGAGTATTCGTCCCCGTTTAAATCCTATCCCTATACTTAAAAGAGGCCAGGCAGGCCCCCTCATAAGATACCATACAGGGCCCCTGAGGCAATTCCGGAGTGCATCTTTTTGCAAAGAGAGGACAATCAGCCGGCGATATTTTACCCTGGAGCACATCTCCACAGCGGCATCCGGGAAGGTCATGACTGTGGGCTTGTATGTTGATTTTATATTTATACTCAGAATCAAAATCCTTGTATTCAGGTTTGAGCTTTAATCCGCTCCCGGGGATGAGCCCGAGACCCCGCCATAGGCTGTCTTTTTTCTGGAACATCTCTTCCATGATCGCGACGGCGGATGGATTTCCATCCGGTCTGACCACTCTGGTATATGTATTGCCGACTATAGGGTCTGAGTTTATTATCTGATTTTGTATGGAGGAAAGGGATATCAGTATGTCTCCAGGCTCGAAACCTGTGATAGCACCGGGAATGGAGTGCTGCTCCGGGATGAATTGAAAGGGATTTTCACCGATGATCGCGCTTACATGCCCGGGATAAAGAAATCCCTGGATCTGATTGTCTTTGGATTCCACAATTGTTTTAAGTGGGGGCGGGATCAGCCAGAGAGCAGAGAGAAGGGAAAAATTCTTAAGGTTATTCCGGACAGCAAATTTCACTGTGACAGCAATGGAAGGAATGGTTGTTTCAAATCCAACCCCAAAAAAAACAACATCCTTTTTCGGATTTTTTTGAGCTATGCTTAAAGATTCAAACGGGGAATAAACGATTTTCACCTGGGATCCTTTTTTAGGCACGGTTGTTTGGATAGACCCCCTGCTCGTGGGCACCCTTGTCATGTCTCCAAAAGTCGTTAATATAAAGTTTTCGTTTTCAGTGATAAGATCAATGGCGGCTTCATGTATTTCGTTAGGGGTTATGCACACGGGGCATCCCGGTCCTGAAAGCATGTTGATCCCGGCACGGCTGAGCATTCTTTTGAGTCCATAGCGGTGTATGACCATAGTGTGGGTGCCGCACACTTCCATTATTTTTAAAGGATGGGGGAGAGAGACGGCTCTTTTTTCGATATCAGACAGAAGCCCTCTGATGACATTTTTATTGCGTAGTTCTCTCATGGATCTTTAGGGTAAAAGCGCCTGTTTGGATTTATGTTTCTTCTCTTAGATTCTCTGAAAATTCTGTGTATTCCCTTATGAGTTCCAATGTTTCTTTGGCCTCTTGTTCATTGAGTTTTGATATGGCAAATCCCGCATGCACGATCACCCAGTCTCCTGGTTTTACATCCTCCAACAGAGCAAAGTTTGTTTTGACTCTGGTGCCGAGGTAGTCTATTTTGCCTTGTTTGTTTTCCTCCACACTGATAACTTTAGCTGGTATTCCTAAGCACATTTTATTTATTCCTCTTTATTCGCTATCCTGACTTATTCCTAAAAAAAATGGTTAACCTCGACTTGTTCATCACTCAGGCTAATCAGGCTATTCTATGAAGAGCTCATGGGTATTATAACTGAGGATGGCTTGTCCATCAACTCTTTAGATGACTCTGACTTTGACAAGAGGGACAGCAGTTTCTATAATGACCCTATGATTGAAAGTTTGAGAGGATTTATTAAGCCGGGCAGCGAGGAAGAAGCCCTTGTTCAACAGATTGATTTTTCAAAACTGCCCAAGCACATTGCTGTTATTATGGATGGAAACGGGCGTTGGGCGAAGATAAGAAATTTACCTAGAGTAGAAGGACATAAAGCCGGCTTAAAAGCAGTGAAGGAAATTATCGAAATTTGCCCCCGTATAGGGATACAGTATCTGACTTTATATGCTTTTTCCAAAGAGAACTGGAAGAGGCCGAAGAGTGAAGTCAAAACACTATGGGAGCTTTTGGCAAAATATTTGAGAAAAGAATCAAACGCTCTTGTGGAAAATGAGTTCAAACTCAATGTCATCGGACAGATGGAGCGGATTCCGGATAAGACAAAAAAAGAACTCCTGAGAGTCATGGATATGACCAAAAACTTTAACAAGTTCGTTATAAATTTAGCCCTGAATTACAGCGGTCGTTCTGAAATCATTGATGCCGTTAAAAAAATATTGGATACAGACGGGATAGAAGGAAATGATTTGAATGAGGAGTTGTTTTCAAAATATATATACACATCTGGGATCCCTGACCCAGACCTTCTCATAAGAACAAGCGGTGAACTGAGGATATCGAATTTTCTTCTCTGGCAAATTGCTTATTCTGAGATTTGGGTGACCCCTGTTTATTGGCCTGATTTTAATAGGCGGCATATGATTGAAGCCATAGTGGATTACCAGAACCGGGAACGAAGATTTGGAGATATAACTTCTGGCTGAATTAAGGTTTTAATAGAGGAGAAAATAAAAAATTATCAATCCCCATCTGAATCTTCATTTTTTTTAGTATAATGAGTGTTTATTGTCTATGACCTAACAGATATGATGTGAGAGATAAAAAAGAAAAATGAATGTATTGAAAAGAACCCTAACAGCCCTTGTTCTTCTTCCCCTGTTGTTTTTGTTGATTCAGTTTTCTTCAAAAGTCTTCTTTTTTGCAGTGATACAGATAATCGTGCTCCTGTCAATTTATGAGTTCTATGGACTGTCCCGTAAAAAAAGAGTATATCCCAAGAGAATCCTGGGCATGATACTTGCGCTGCTCATAGGAGCGACGTTCCTGTTTGATGCCTTTCCGCTGGGCTTGGCTCTTCTGACCGGGCTTATAGTTTTGATGGTCGTGTATCTTGTCTCTGTAAGAACGCTTGAGGAATTAATGGCTTTTCCGGCTGAGCTGACAATGACGTTTTTCGGTGCTTTTTATTTGAGCTTCACCCTGAATCATATTATCCTTCTCAGAGAGGATTTTGGACCTCTCTCTATTTATTTTTTGTTGACGATTGTGTTCACAGGTGATACCGGAGCTTTTTTTGTCGGGAAGAAATGGGGGAAACATAAAATGGCCTCATTGGCAAGCCCTAATAAGACCTGGGAAGGGAGTGCGGCCGGTATTGTGGTCGGCATTGTTTTTGGTGTGGCTGCCGGATATGTGCTGTTCGGAAAAGACCTTTTAATATGGAAGGTTGTTCTTATTGCTTTTACGGTGCAGATTGTTGTTCAGTTGAGCGATCCGTTCGAATCCCTGTTTAAAAGAGCAGCGGGAGTCAAAGACTCTTCACATATCTTACCGGGACACGGAGGGATGCTGGACAGAACGGACAGTCTTGTTCTGGCTTTTCCATTTTTTTACTATGTATTGAAATATTTCGGGATGAGCTGATATGGGAAACACAGACAGCGTTAAAAGTGTATCCATTCTCGGGTCGACCGGTTCAATCGGACAAAGCACGCTTGAAATCATATCTCATCTCAAAGAAAGTTTTCATGTCGTCGGGCTGAGTGCAGGCAGGAATAAAGAGCTTCTTTACAAACAGATCATTGATTATGAGCCGGATATCGTTTCGCTGAGCTCTGAGAAAGAGGCAGATGAGCTCAAGCGAATGAAATTCAACCATGAGGTAGAAATAAGATGCGGACAGGAAGGCGCAGAAGAGGTGGCCGGATATCCAAAAAACGACATCGTTATCTCGGCCATAACCGGAATCAAAGGACTGAAGCCTACCATAGCAGCTGTCAGAAGCGGGAAAAGGGTCGGTCTAGCGAATAAAGAATCAATGGTCGCAGCCGGTGCGCTGATAAATAAAGAGGCAGCAGAGTCAGGAGCAGAGATTATTCCTGTTGACAGCGAACACAGCGGCGTTTTCCAGTGTTTACACAGGGGAAATATCCAAGAGGTCAAAAAAGTCATCCTCACGGCTTCTGGCGGGCCTTTTTTCCATTTAAACCAGAGAGATATAAAAAATCAGTCTGTGGAAGACGCCCTCAATCATCCCAGATGGAGTATGGGGAAAAAAATCACCATAGACTCTGCCACCATGATGAACAAGGGATTGGAGCTGATTGAAGCTAAATGGTTGTTCGACCTTCCTCCTGAAAAACTGGATGTGCTCATTCATCCGCAGAGTATTGTGCATTCTTTGGTGGAAATGAGAGACGGTTCTGTTCTGGCTCAGTTAAGCCTGACAGATATGAAAATACCCATTCAATTTGCTCTGACGTACCCGCACAGAAAAGAATCTGTTCTGCCTTCATTAAATCTGAGTGAAGTAGGGGAGCTCGATTTTTACGAAGCAGATTTGAATAAGTTTCCCTTACTCAGACTCGCTTTTAAAGCCCTAAGAAAAGAACAGTATTTTTCCATAGCCGTCAATGCCTCTAATGAAAGCGCGGTCCGTGCTTTTCTCAAGAAAGAAATCAGTTTTTCTGATATATGGGAGCTAGTTATTGAGGTGACAGAGGAGACAAAAAAAATGGAAATTAAAACAGTCGAAGATATCTTAAGTCTAGACCAGGAAACCAGGGAAAGAACCCTGAATAAAATCAAGCAGAGGTACTGAAATGGGACCAATAATAGGAACAATAGTAGCCTTTATCATTGTGTTTGGGGTCCTTGTTTTTGCTCATGAGTTCGGTCATTTTTTTACAGCCAAACTGGTAGGAATAAGAGTCACTGTTTTTTCATTCGGTTATGGAAAGAGACTGTTTGGTATTAAAAAAGGGGATACGGATTACAGACTGAGCCTGATCCCCATGGGGGGATATGTCAAGTTTGCCGGCGAGGAGGGCATGGTGGAAGGTTTATCCCAGCCCCAGGAACTCAAACCCGGTGATTTCCTCAGCGCTAAAAGATGGCAGCGCTTTCTGGTCATATTGATGGGCCCTATTATGAATATCATACTTGCGATCGCTGTCATGTCTTTGATAAATATGGTCGGTGTTTCTGTACCTGTCTATCAAGACCAGGCGCCGGTTATCGGATGGATCGTACCAGGGTCTCCTGCGGAAGAGGCCGGTCTTAAACCTGATGACAAAATATTGAGGATCAATAACAAAGAGACGGAAACCTGGAAAGATGTGGAGCTGGCCGTTGGCACAAAGCCGGAAAAAACCATTGAAATAGATTTCATAAGAGGGAACGAAGTCCTGGATGTTGATTTAAAAACCGAGAGCCGGACCCGGTACAATATGGGATATGCCGGTTTTTTCGGAAAAGTGTTGACTCAAGTCCAGTGGGTCGTCCCTGGATCCCCGGCTGAAAAAGAGGGGATTAAGCCCGGTGATGTTATTTTAACCATAGAGCAAGAACCGGTGTTTTACTACCAGTTCACTGATGTTATCGCAAAAAATGCCGGAAAGGAATTGGATTTTTTGATCCGGAGAAACGGAGAAACAAAACAACTGAGTATCACGCCCGCGGAAGAGGGAGGTCAAGGAAAAATCGGAGTCAGCCTTACACTGGAGTCGTCCATCGAGCAGTACGGTTTCTTTGCCTCGATCGCTGAAAGCTTCCGATACAATAGTGAATTGATATCACTGGTGTTTAATTTTCTGAAGGAACTCGTCACCGGTGAGACTCCGGCCTCTCAGGTTGGAGGCCCCATTGAAATAGCTAATTTTTCTTATGCGGCCTTGAGAGGAGGATTTCTTTCGCTGTTGAGTTTTATCGCATTCATAAGCCTTCAGTTGGGTGTCATCAATCTTTTTCCCATTCCGGTCCTGGATGGGGGGCAGATACTGGTTCTTGCATTAGAGGGACTGTTCAGAAAGGAATTCAGCCCTAAAGTTAAGCAGGTCATTATGCAGATCGGTTTTGCCATGTTTGTTGTTATCATTGTTTTTGTCATTCTTAATGACGTGGTGAAGCGCTTGCCAAACGGATGGGAGAGCCTGCTGCCGTGGTGATTTAAGTGAGCGGCGCCATTTTTTTATGAATAGGTCAGGAAAGCCTGAGTTATTCACGATTCGAGGTTGCTGCAGATGCAAGGCACAGGGTATGAAGTCGTGGTATTTCACTGCGAATGCCCTGTAACGAAGCAGATGCAGTAAGATCGGATTGCCTTAATGGTAAAAAAATGGCGATTAGGATAGAAAATAAAAACAAGAAAAAGGTTCAAGTCAATATTTTTGAAAAAAACTTGGACATAGTTGAAAATGAATTGATAATAAATATGTCGCCATTTTTTTATAAATAGGTCAGGAAAGTGGAATTTAAGAGAAGGTCTACCAGACAGATAAAAATAGGAGATGTCCTCATAGGAGGAGGCGCTCCTATTGTTGTCCAGTCCATGACCAAAACAGACACAAGGGATACCCGGGCAACTGTTTTGCAAATCAACGGTCTTGAAATGGCGGGATGTGAGCTGGTAAGGGTGGCTGTTCCCGACGAAGAAGCGGTTGAATCTCTGGGGGAGATCATAAAAAAGGTGAACCTTCCTGTTATAGCTGATATCCATTTTGACTATTGTCTGGCCTTAGGTTCCATAAAGAAAGGAGTGCATGGGCTTCGCATCAATCCAGGGAATATCGGCTCAAAAGAAAGAATAAAAAAAGTAGTCAATGCCGCAAAAAGTGAAGAAGTCCCCATTCGCATAGGCGTTAATTCAGGTTCTTTGGAAAAAGATATACTGAAGAAATACGGGAAAGCAAGCCCGGAAGCAATGGTGGAGAGCGCGTTAAACCATATTCGAATGGTTGAGGACATGGGATTTCATCTTATCAAAGTATCTGTCAAAGCCTCGGATATAAGGCGCACCTGGGAAGCCTTAAAGCTTCTGGCACAGCATGTTGATTATCCCTTCCATGCGGGGATCACAGAAGCCGGGACTTTGTTTTCCGGAAGCGTGAAGTCTGCAGCCGGACTGGCGCTGATCTTAAAGGACGGGCTGGCTGACACCATACGGGTTTCCTTAACCGATTCGCCTGAGGTAGAAGTCAGGGCGGCCTATATGATCCTCTCGAGTCTTGGGCTGAGAAAAAGGGGGCTTAATTTTGTCTCCTGTCCTGTTTGCGGCCGGTGCAATGTGAAACTGCCGGAGATCGCAGCCAGTATAGAAAACAGGATCAAAGACATCAAAGAACCTATAACCGTTGCTGTTATGGGGTGTGAAGTCAATGGGCCGGGAGAGGCCAGGGAAGCGGATATAGGGATTGCCTGCGGAAAAGGATTCGGATTGATATTCAAGCACGGAAAGCCTCTGCGTAAGGTCAAGGCAGAGAATATGGTGGATGAGTTTGTGAAGGAAGTGCAGGCTGTGGTAAAGGATATGAGGAAATAAATCAAGATCACATTTCTGCATTCGAAGGCTAGATCTTCAATGTCGCTTCAGCCACACCTGATTTACTTAAGGGAAAAAGGTATTGTGGCTTGTGCTCCCTTCAGATCTTGTTGACGGGATTCAAGGGCTTTTTCCCTGAAAGCACGTAAATCAGATTTTTGGCTGCCATCATGGACATTTGAGCGCGTGTTTCATAGCTGGCGCTTCCTATATGGGGCAGTAAAACCACATTGTCGAGGGACAACAGCCTCTCTTCGATTTCAGGTTCATTCTCGTAAACGTCTAAACCCGCGCCCCATAGGTCTCCTCTTTCCAGTGCTTCGGCCAGTGCTTTTTCTTCGACGACAGGACCGCGGGATACATTCACAAGGAAAGCCTGTTTTTTTAGAAGGCGGATATTTTTCCTTGATATCAGGTGATAGGTTTCCTTTGTCAGCGCGGTATGAATAGTGATGATATCAGAGGTTTTGAGAAGATTTTCCAGAGGCAGATAGCGGGCTCTGTATTTTTTCTCTTCTTCAGGAGTGAGCCTTTTTGGATCTGAATAAACTGTTTTGAGTTTAAAGGGGCGGGCTCTTAAAGCCACTGCCTTTCCTATTCGGCCCATACCTATGATCCCCAGTTGCTTTGCTTCCAGATCTTTCCCTAAAAAAAGGCCGAGCTCCCAGTTCTTGTACTTTTTTTGTCTGGTGAACCGGTCGGCCTGGGGGATTTTCCTTGCCACGGAAAGAAGAAGAGCCCAGGTGAGGTCAGCTGTGGTGTCCGTAAGGACTCCGGGAGTATTTGTGACAGTGATCCCTTTGGAAGTGGCATATTTCACATCTATGTTGTTGTACCCCACAGCACAATTGGCAATGACTTTTAGATGGGGCGCCGCATCGATAACATCTTTATCGATTTGATCGACCAGTAGGGACACAAGTCCTTGTTTATCCTTGATTCCGGATATGATCTCTTTTTTTGTGGGATATCGGTCTGTCCCGGCGACTTCATAGTGGATATGTTCTTTCAGGTATTCCATAGCTTCGGGGAGCAGTTTCCTCGTGAGCAAAGCATTTGCCTTCATGTCATTCTCTCCTTATCAAGAAAGGGATAAAAAATTTCTTTGATTCTTTTATCGAATTTTGTTTTTGTAAAACCGATTTTATGAAAGGTGGGTTTTACAATATCTGATGTGACCATGACAGCAGCAGCCTTTATTTGATAGTATTCAGCCAGGGCAAACACGGATGATGTTTCCATATCAACCAATTCAATATTTTTTATTTGCTTGTCTGTAAGCCATTCCTTTGTTTCTTTATAGGGAGCATCCGTGGAGACTATAGAGGCTGTTTTCAGGACAGATTTGTTTGACTTGAGCTTTTCCCTGATTTCCTCGGATAAAACTTCAGAAGCATAGAATTCATTTTTGAAAGGGATGTAATGTGAAGAGGTTCCTTCTTCGGACAGAGCTCTTTTTACCATGAACGGATCAAATAGCTTTGCGTCCTTTGTGAGCCCCCCGCAGAATCCTAAGAGAAGGATTTCATTGACACCGGAAAATATAAGAGGCTCCAGGACCAAAACCGAAGCAGGAGCTCCGACCCCACCAAGAAGGACGACTTTGTCCTTGAATCTGTAAAGATTTGAGAACAGAAAATTTTGTTTTTTCAGGGCATTTTTTTCTAAATGTGTTTTTATGATTCTGCTTGGAGTATCAGCAGGAATAAAGACAGCTCTCCGGCAGTTCAGATGTTTTATTTCAGGTGGTTTTACAATGGATGTTGTGTTTTTTTTCATTGAAATCTTCTCGGTCAACATAACAAAAAGAAGATGATTAGTAAAATGAAATTCAGGTGTGGCTTGTGCGCAGTGAGGGAATGGATTAGAATTATTGTATGATAAATATGAAGTTTACGCGGATAGACACAGTCACAATCGATACAAATGATAAGAGATTCCAGATCTCACCATGTTTTCCTGTGGATTCTCTCATCCCCTCCATTAAAAAAACAGGGCTGTTGAATCCACCCGTCCTGGCAGAAAGGGAAGGAAAATATGTTGTCGTTTCAGGCTGGAGAAGAATATTTGCCTGTATACAACTATCGATTCCTTCTATTCCTGTATTTGTTATGCAGGAGACAAAAGACCTGGAAGCATTCAATGTCCCCCTGTTTGAGAATTTATCCGTAAGGGATTACACACAGATCGAAAAAGCCGCAGTAATAAGAAAACTTCATGGCTTTGGCGAATCTCCGGAGAACATCATTAAAAAATATCTGCCTCTTTTAAAGGCTCCACCAAGACGGGAGATTATGGATGTTTATATAAAGATCGATCAGCTGAGTGAAGATATAAAGGAGACAGCCCATAACAAAAAATGGCCGTTTGGCACTTTAGAGCTCATGACAGAATGGGACGAAAAAGAAAGGCAGGTCCTTTTTCCGTATGTTAAGGAGTTGAGTCTTAACAAGCAAAAAGAATTGATTGAAAGCCTTTTTGATATTTCTCGAAAAAGAGATGTTTCCGCTCAAGAAATATTAAGCTCTGGGGAATTTATAAAGGTGCACAACGACGACAGGCTTTCTTCGATACAAAAAGCTGAAAAAATTCACTCATTAGCAAGGACCGAGAGATATCCTTCTCTCAGTACGTGGAAAGATGTGTTTAAAAAGATAAGTAAGAACATGGACCTTCCGGAGGAAATAGCTGTGATCCCTTCCAAATTTTTCGAGGATGAGGTCATTTCCATACGATTGGATGTAAAAAATAAAAAAGATTTAGAAAAATACATAGATAAACTCAAGGAGTTATCTTCAAAAAAAGAAATTTCTCTTCTTTTTGATCCATTCTCTCATGATTAAGCCGCACACTCAAATCAAAAGGATTTTCATTGAAAAGGGAAGCTTCAAATATCCTCTTGCCCGGAAGGTGCTGAAAAATTTAGGCTCTGTTCCTGTGGAGGTGATCAGTGATGAGGAGGAAGTGATTGAAAAGTATAATCAGTTGAAAGATCCTGTAGGGGAAGGGAAAAAAGCCTTACTGCTGAAGCCTTTAAAAGGTGATTTCATTAAACCCTGTCCATGCACTCCTCATTACCTGGGTTGTAATTATTACATAATAAATACGGATCTGAATTGTCCCATGGATTGTTCGTACTGTATCCTGCAGCATTATCTTGATAATCCCGTGATGGTATCACATGTCAACACAGATAACTTATGGGAACAACTGGATGGATTTCTGTTCAAACACAGGAGCCGGTTTATTCGCATTGGAACAGGGGAGTTGGGTGATTCGCTGGCCCTGGATGACATCACGGGTCGTTCCAAAGAGTTTATTGCCTATTTTAGGGAAAAGGCCAAGGTAAATTTCGAACTTAAAACAAAAACTGTAAATACAGACAACATCCTCTGTGAGAAACCGGCTGATAACATCATTATTGCATGGTCACTCAACACAGAACTTATGGCTGAAAAAGAAGAAAAGGGTGCTCCTGCTGTTAAAAACAGGATCGAGGCCGCATTTGAGGTGCAGAGCAGGGGTTTCAGAGTCGCCTTTCACTTTGATCCGTTGATTTTGTATGAGGGATGGGAGCAGGATTACAGGGATGTTATAGACAGGCTGTTTACCAGGATAAATCCATCCGGGATAGCCTGGATAAGCATAGGATCGCTAAGGTTTCCTAAACCGCTTAAAACCTTGATCAGGAAGAGATTTCCTTCGACTAAAATAATTTATGAAGAGATGGTAAGAGGAAAGGACGGCAAGTTAAGATATTTCAAACCGCTGCGCATAAAGTTGTATAGAGAAATAGTCAGAGCTATCCGCTCTTACGGCGGAAAAAAAGTACCGCTTTATTTTTGTATGGAAAGTAATGAAATATGGAGGAAAATACTCGATAAAGAACCAGGGAGTAAAGAGGAAGTCGAAGCCTTCCTTTCTTTACTCCCCAGATTTAAAGCAACTTAAACATAAGTGTTTTGATTATCTGATTGTCTCTGCTTTCTTGTCAGTGATAATTCCTATATCTTCAACACCGGCATTTTTCATTGTTGCTATGAGATCAACGATTTCTCCGAAATTAAGGTCCTGGTCTGCCTTTAAATAAAGTTTTTTATCAGTAGCCTGCATTAAAGCGTCTTCCAAGAGGATTTGGAGTGGGTTCCTTTCATCAACCATTTGGTCATTAACAAACAATGAGCCGTCTTTTTTTATGTAAAGAATGACATCAGGATTATCAGGCATTTCTATAGTGTTTGAGGCGACGGGAAGTTTAAGATCAACGCCTTGTTGAACCAGAGGGGTTACGACCATGAAAATGATCAATAGAACAAGCAGCACATCACAAAGAGGAACAACATTAGGTTCAGCATTGACATCTTCTTTCTTCATTTTAAGAGCTTTAAGACCCATTTTATACCTCTTTCAAAAATTTATATTTTTAGCAATGGCTTTGCGATTATGCGTATTTTTTTTATTGTTCTTTCCTTCTTGCGAAGAAATCAACGACCTCAGAGCCAGTGTTTGCCATTTCAGCTCCGAAGACATCTACCCTTTCAGCCAAGAAATTGTAACACCAGAGAGCCACAACAGCCACCAGGATTCC
>CAZSZS010000142.1:0-22654 GCA_964611275.1 uncultured Eubacteriales bacterium | reverse complement strand
TTTTCGAGGGTACCCGGCAAAGCCGGGCTCCGAGTATGTCTGACCCACGAACGGGGGGAGTTACGCAGGAGCCGAGAAAAACGAAGGAGAATGGCGTTAAAAATCTTTTGCAAGCGACAGCCATACCTGAATGATACATTGACTTGATTCTTAGAAAAAATCTTGAATATCCTTGAAAAGAAAATGATAATAAGAACACCACTCTTTTCTTATGAATAAATAAGATCAAATCTCTAATGAGAGGGACAAATGAAAAAAACCATCTTTATATGTGCCTTTTTATTTTTTGTGCTCGCTTTATTTTCAAGCTGCACAACCGAGGACAAATATGCAAAAAGAACGTATAAGGAGACAGAGCCCAGGGATTGGGAAAATCCAGCGGTTTTTCAAATAAACCGGGAACTTCCCAGAGCCAGTTTTATTCCTTATGCTGAGAACGAACAGGCCACTGCAGACAGGAAAGAAGATTCTCCCTTTTACTTCAGTTTAAACGGAATGTGGAAATTCCACTGGTCAATAAAACCCGGAGACAGACCCTATTACTTTTTCGAACCGGATTTTAATACGAACAAATGGGATGATATCCCGGTACCCAGCAACTGGGAACTGCAGGGATACGGTATCCCTATTTATATAAACGCAGGCTACCCCTTTAAAAAGAATCCTCCCTACATCCACCACAACTATAATCCGGTCGGCTCCTACAAACGTGATTTCAGGCTTCCTAAAGAATGGAAAGACAAAGAAATCTTTATTCATTTCGGGGCTGTAAGCTCCGCTCTATACGTTTGGGTAAACGGCCAAAAAGTAGGATACAACGAAGGAAGCAAGACGCCCGCAGAATTTCGTATAACTCCGCACATCAGGGAAGGCCGGAACTCTATCGCCGTTGAAGTCTACAGATGGTGTGATGGGAGCTACTTGGAAGACCAGGATTTTTGGAGACTAAGCGGTATCCAGAGAGATGTGTACCTCCTGGCCAGGAACAAAGTCCATATAAGAGACTTTTTTACAAAAGCAGACCTTATCAATGACTACAAGGATGGAAAACTCTCCCTGCAGATAGAAATCAAAAGTCTCCTTACGGAGGCAACCCCGCACACGATCGGATTCTCTCTCAGAGACCAAAACGAAGAAATTCTCTCCGGCTCAGAAACCATAACCGTAGAAAATGGGAAAAATATGGTGATGTTTACAAAAGAAACAGAGAACCCAAAAAAATGGAGCGCTGAGACCCCCCATCTTTATACTCTTATCATCAGCTTAAAAAACAGCACCGGTGACTTGGTAGAAGCTCTTGGTTGTAAAGTGGGATTCCGCAGCGTTGAGATAAAAAACAACCAGCTTCATGTCAATGGGGTGCCGGTCTATCTGAAAGGCGTCAATCTTCACGAACATCATGAACGAAAAGGCCATGTTGTGGACAGAGAAACCATGCTGAAAGACATAAGCTTGATGAAAAAATCAAACATAAACGCTGTCAGGACATCCCATTATCCTCAGCCTGTGGACTGGTACAAATTGTGCGATGAATACGGATTGTATCTCATTGATGAATCCAACATAGAATCACACGGAATGGGGTATAATAAAGATATCACTCTGGCTGACAAGCCAGAATGGAAAGCCGCTCATCTGGACAGAGCTCAAAAAATGGCAGAGCGGGATAAAAACCATCCTTCAGTAATCATTTGGTCATTAGGGAATGAAGCGGGAGACGGACACAACATGCTTGCCAACTACCAGTGGATCAAAAGCAGAGATACCAGCCGGCCTGTTCAGTATGAAAGAGAAGGGCACCAAACAAACGCAAAGCAAAGACATTCGGATATCTACTGTCCTATGTATGCCCGAATAGGCCACCTCCAAAAATACGCAAACAGCAGGGAAGACAGGCCTCTTATTCTCTGTGAGTATTCTCATGCTATGGGAAACAGCAATGGCAACCTTCAGGATTACTGGGATGTGATCGAATACTATGACATACTTCAGGGCGGATTCATATGGGACTGGGTTGACCAGGGGCTTGTTAAGAAAAACGAAAACAACGAAGAGTTCTGGGCTTATGGAGGAGACTTCGGCCCTCCGGGTGTCCCAAGTGATGGAAATTTCTGTATAAACGGACTTGTCAATCCCGACAGGACACCACACCCCGCTCTTTATGAAGTGAAAAAAGTCTACCAGTATGCTGGATTCAAACCCATTGACCTGCACTCGGGAAAGATATCTGTCTTGAATAAGTTCAGCTTCACTGATCTTTCCCTGTTCGAACTCGAATGGGCCATAGAGCGAGACGGAGAAAAAACCAGTTTAGGCCATATAGATAACCTTGAAATACCTCCTCTAGAGAGCAGAGTCATCGAATTGGGGTACAATCTTCCCCAGATAAAACCAGGCTCAGAATACTTTCTCAACCTGTCTCTCAAAGAAAAAGAAGAACGCCCCCTGCTTCCCAAGGGGCATATCATGGCGCACGAGCAGTTCAAACTGCCCGTTTATGAAAAAATCGCACCTGAAAATCCGGAAAACTGGGCTGACATCCACATGGAACGCAGTGAATCCGAAGCCGTCATTCAAGGGAGCGATTTCACAATGCGTTTTGATCTGGATTCTGGCACTCTGGAATCAATGGTTTTCAAAGGAAAAGAGCTTATCAAAAAACCCCTTGTCCCGAATTTTTGGAGAGCTCCCACTGATAACGATTTCGGGAATGGGATGCCCGTCCGCTGCCGTAATTGGAAAGAAGCAGGGGAAAGAAGAAAAATCACGGACTCTCAAATAGAAGAACTTTCAAAAAAGGCGATAAGGCTGACCTTCCAGTTCGATATGGAAGATAATAAAGAGACAGTCATAGCCCATTACACGTCTGCATACACAGTAACAGGAAGCGGCGATATTATCATAGAGATCGATTTTGAAAAACTCAATTCCTCTCTTCCAGAGCTGCCCAGACTGGGCATGAACATGCAGCTTCCCCGGGAGTTCGAATACATCAAATGGTTTGGAAAAGGGCCTTTTGAAAACTATTGGGACCGAAAAACAGCAGCCAGTGTCGGGCTTTATGAAAAAATGGTCAAAGACCTCTCTTTTGCCTATATCCGCCCACAGGAAAACGGGAACAGGACCGATACAAGATGGCTTTCCCTCACCAACAGGGAGGGAATCGGACTTCTGGTTGTGGGCATGCCCCTGCTCAGCTTCAGCGCGCACCATAATCTGATAGAAGACTTTGAATCAGAAAAAAAGACATCCGCATTCAATGAAAACGCCAGAGAGGTCAACCGGCACACCTGTGATGTCAAACCGCGTGAGCTGACCTCACTCAATCTGGATTACAAACAGATGGGAGTGGGAGGAGATGATTCCTGGGGAGCCAGGCCTCATCCGGAATACATGCTTCTGGAAAAATACTACAGCTACAGGTTCCGGATAAAGCCGATTGATGAAAAAAAACAGAGCATTTTGGAGCTGTTAAAAAAAATATTTGAGTTTTAAATCTTGTGCTTTTTACTCAAGCTCTGACTGAAACAGGACTTTCCTTTAGCATGGGGCTCATTATTCTGAATCCTACAAAAAGCAAAAATCCCATAACCCCGCAGCCAAACCAGAGAACATCCGGTCCGAAATGGGAATACACAAACGTTCCCAGTGACGGGCCCAGTATCATGGAAACAGAAAAGGCAAGGCTAAAAAGCCCCATATAACGGCCCTGGCTTCCAGAACCGGCTCTTTGTGCGATGAACGCCCCCAAAAGCGGCATGCTGAGCATCTCTCCGAACGTCCAGACCGCCACAGTAAACGCCGCATAAATGAATCCCCTCCCGAGAGGCATCAGGGCAAAACCAATTCCTGTTAGCAAAAAAGCAGCGGCAATGATACGGACCTGGGAACGCTTTCCGGTCCAGTTGATCAAAATCATCTCTAAAGTCACAATGAGCAGGGTGTTGATCATAACAAGCAGGCCTATTCGGTTCTCAGGGAAACCATACACCTCCCTCATATAAAGAGGAAACGTAACAAAAAGCTGATGGAAAATGGTTCCCCATATGACTATAAGGGGAAGCAGTATCAAAAAAGGGATATCGCGCCAGGGAGAACGGCTGCTTGCCGGACGCTTTGTCTCTTCAGCCCTGAGCTCCTGTTCCGGCTTCTTCCAGAGAAGAGAAAAAAGCAGGACAGCTGCCAGGCAGGTCAAACCATCAAACCAGAAGAGAAGCCCGTAGTTGCGAAGAGCCAAAAATCCGCCCACTGCCGGTCCTATTGTCACCCCTATATTACTGGCCAGGCGGTTGAGCGCAAACCCCTTGGTTATGGTCCCAGGAGGACAAAGCCTGGCCATAGAAGTATTGGTTGCGGGGTAGAGCATACCAGACGCAGCGGCTACTAAGAAAATAATCACATTGACAGACCAAAGCGTCTCAGTCTGGCCTAACCAAATATAGAAAATCCCAGCACAAAACAAGCTAAGCTTCTGAACATTTGTGGACCCCAGCCGGTCGGAAAGCCATCCCCCCAGCCAAGCCCCCACCAGAGAACCAATGCCGAAAATGCTTATGGTGCGGCCCGCCTGTTCTAACGTAAAACCCAATTTCCTCGTCAAGTAAAGACTCAAAAAGAAAATCACCATAAATCCTGACGCATTGACCAGCTGAACCGCAAACAGGGTCCAAGCCTGCCGTGGAAAACCGGTGTAGGCGCTGCGGTAAAGAGTGATTATTTTTTTTAACATGTCTTGGCCTTTTATAATCCGTCATTATACACACATAAGTCAGAACAAAAAAGCGCGGTTTATATTGAACTGAAGTCTTTACCGGTGTATCATAATCTTCAAAATAGGATTCAAGAGCAGCCATTGACAAAAAAAGAAAAAACCAGCGAGTATATATACTATTTCAATGTCGCTGATATCACCATAAAAGTATCAGCCGATCTTCCCCTGACCAGTGCCACATTCCATCCCAAATTCAAGCCTTTTAAAACAGAAAGCCCCAAGAGGAAATGATATCCATCCACCATTCCTTTTTCCTTCCCGAAAGAAGGGCAATGACCTCGGTCACAGGGTTCATGATAAGCCTCGCTGGAAAATCTATAAGAAAATGGTTAAAATATTCAAAAATAGATCCGAAATTCTCTGTGATGACCGGAACGTCATACGAAAAAAACCCGGCCATGAGTTTCACCTTTACGGAACCTGGAGCCACGGAGAAGTTCTTGATATTTCCGCGGCCAAAGCCAGGTTAAAAGCGCTCTTCCTCCTCAATAAATCAAAAGAAAACAGAATCGAACCTGTGAGGGAGAGAAAAGAAATAACGACCCGAATTCTTGACTGTACCGTAAAACCGCTGGTCACGCCTGACTGGTGGGATAAAATGATCACTCTGGCTTATGATATCAGCCAGGAAATTCCCTGTTACGAGCTCTACTTCAACAAACAGGGCGGCATTGTCAAAGTCATAGACGGACTCCTTTTCAAAACCTGATCTTTTAAAGCACCCGCTTGAGACATGAAAGAAAAAAACAAGAAAATAGAGAACAAAGAAATATATTCTTCCAAAAAAAATATCTACACCCATCCACTCTATAAAAGCACCCCTCTTCTGGCAAGGATGGACATGGAACTCACAGAACGGTGCAACAATAACTGCATCCACTGTTACATAAACCAACATGAAGCCAGCATCAGGGCTCAAAAAAAGGAACTGTCCACTGAGAAGATCAAAGAAATCCTTGATGAAGCTTCTTCCCTGGGCTGCCTTGATGTCCGCTTTACGGAGGAGAACCTCTGTTAAGAAAAGATTTTAAAGAAATTTATATCAATGCCAGAAAGTTGGGCCTCAGGGCAAACATCTTCACCAATGCCCCCCTGATCGACGAAAATCTTTGCTCTGTCTTCAGAAAGATACCCCCTCTTGAATCCATTGGAGTCACCGCCTGCGGCATGAGTCAACATACGTATGAAAAGGTCACCCGAACCAAGGGTTTTTATGAAAAATCCAGAACCGGCCTCAACCTGCTTCTTAAATACAACATTCCCTTTAAAATCAAAATCCCTTATTTTTCCTTTACAAAAAACGAGATAAACGAATTTGAAGACTTTTATCCACAGCTTCCCTGGGAAGACAGAGAGCCCGGACACACTGTTTTTTTTGACTTAAGGGCCAGAAGAGATTCCAGTAAAAAAAACAAAATCATTGAAAAATTAAGAAATACGCTTAAGGAAAGCATTAAATTTTTATCCAAAAAAAAATGGCTCAAACAGAAGAAAGAATTCTGCTTTAAGTTTCTTGAAATACCAGGAGATGACCTTTTTGCATGCGGGGCCGGTCAAGGAGGAGGGTGCGTGGATGCCTACGGCCGTTTCCAACTCTGTATGCTTCTCCGCCACCGGCAAACCATTTATGACCTTAACAAAGGCTCTTTAAAAAATGCCCTAACCCGTTTCTTCCCTAAAGTCCGCGCAACGAAAGCTCAGAATCCTGATTATCTTTCCCGCTGTGTCAGATGTTTTATAAAGGCCCTGTGCGAACAATGCCCGGCCCAGTCCTGGATGGAGCACGGCACTCTTGACACACCTGTGGAGTACTACTGCCGGGCCGCTCATCTGGAAGCCCGGGAGATCGGGCTGATTAAGAAAGGAGAAAAAGCCTAGGAAATAAAAGATTGGAAAAAAAGGCTGTACAATATAAAATCATAACAAAGGTTTTAGGAGGAGACATTGTCAGAAAAAGTGAAAAGAGAGGATGTCTATGCCCCATCGGATGAGGTCGTAGCAAGGGATATTGAGGGTGAACTCATCATCGTCCCGCTCACAGCAGGCGTGGGAGATATGGAGGACGAGCTCTTCACCCTCAATGACTCGGGCAGAGCGATCTGGAAAAAGCTGGACGGAAAAAAATCGGTCGACAAACTCATCTCAGAGCTCTCAGAAGAGTACAGAGCCGAACCCGGGGAAATAGAAAAAGATGTCATAGGCCTTTTGGAAGAGCTGCTCAAAAGAAATATCCTATCAAAAAAATAGATCAAAAAATCTTATACCTCTTCTCTCCAGCTTTCTGAATTCAAGCTGTGGGAAAAGTTGGAAAAAAAGGCATCTTTATTCGTTTGGCATCGAACTTACGGCCAGGTGTCCTTTTAACTGCCTCCACTGCTATATCAACCTTCCTCCGGGAGACAAAAACGCCATTGAAAAGGAGCTTTCCGATCCGGAGCGGTTTGATTCTTTGAAAAAAGAATAAGGTCAGCACCTCAGTCTGTCTGTCCTGCGATTTTTTTTATCCCTTCAAGCAGTTGATCTATTTCTTTGTGGTTGATGTAATAATGAGTAGACACACGGCACCCGTAGGTCCCTCTGTCCGGTCTTCCCACTGTTCTTATCACGATGTTGTATTTCTGCCGCACATATTCCACTATATCACTTGGTTCCACGCCTTTTATGGAAAATGCGGTCAGGCCTCCGCTTATATACAGGTCTTCTGAAGTATGGAGCTTTGCGCCCGGTATTTTTTTCAACTCCTGCTTGAAATATCCTGCCAGGGACTTGATCCTCTGTTCGATCCGTGCCTTGCCTATATAATTCTGGAAATTTATAGCCTCTCCAAGGGCTATGATGAGCGCGTCCGCACGCTGGCCCAGCGTCTCGTATTTTCTGGCTGTAGGCCGATCCCATCCTGAAGTAGTGATGGTGGGCCACAGCTGGTCCTGGACGTCTTTGCGCACGTAAAAAACTCCCACGCCTGTGGGAGCTCCCAGCCATTTATAAGGACTCGTGGTAAAGAAATCAACGCCCAGCTCTTTCATGTTCAAATCCAGCATGCCCATACCGTGCGCACTGTCAGCAACCACCAGCAAGCCTTTTTCATGGGCCATCTGCGAGAGTTCTTTCAAAGGGGAAATAAGGCCGGAAATATAAACCGTATGGCTCACACTGATGACCCTGGTTTTGAGAGTAATGGCCTTTTCGAAATTGCCCACAAACTCATCTACGCTTTTGGGAGGAAGGCCGATGGGAACTTCCGTGGCTTTGATGCCGTAGCGCGCTTCCTTGATTTTCCATGGGTGTGTTCCTCCCGGATGCTCCATGGAAGAGAGGAGGACTTCATCGCCCGGCTTGAGGTCCAATCCATTGGCCACGAAATTCATTCCTTCTGTTGTATTCCGCACCACTGCCACTTCATCAGGAGACGCATTGATAAATTCCGCTATTCTGGATCGTATTTCCTCTTTTTTCCTGGGAATATAAGAATAGGTATGCACGGGAGAAGTCGCCTGGATCTTAAATGTCTTCATCAGGGTATTAAACACGGTCTTGGGCATTGGGCCCACGGTCCCGTTGTTCATCATGATCAGGCCATCCTGAAACATGAACTTTTCTCTTATCGCATCCCAGTAAACACCGTCCGGAGCTTCATCCTGAATGTACTTCTGGTTTAAATCCGTTATGCTTTGATAAATGGACGCGTTGAGTTTGGATAAACCAGCAATGGAAACAGATGAACCAGCTAAAAGATACTTGACGAAATCCCTCCTTGAATACTCCTGTTTACCGTTTCCCTTTAATAAATCATTTTGATTCATGGACACCTCCTTGCTTTGTGTCTATTTCATATCATATGCCCTGTATTTTTTTCTGTCCCATCAGGATTATACTTCCCTCCGGAACACCGATATCCTTTGCGATCACGGGGCATTTTGACTTTAAAAGAAAAAAAATCGGCCCCTGGACATCAGAAAGGGCCTCATAGTTTCCCTGGCCTTTGCTTATGATGAGGTCAGCGCTTTTAAAGATGTTTTTAAAATGGTTACTGCAGTAATCCAATATGGTTCCGGGTGCGTCACTTCCCGAGGATATTACCCGTGCCACCCTGTCTATCCCGGCTTCTACGGCATCCTTTGTCACCGCATCGTTAATAACGGGTTTGTCCCTTACAGCATAGATAACAGGAACAGCCATCTCTTCGATCAGAATCCGGTCAAAAACCGTCTCGCCGGCATTGTCAGCCAGGTAAACGGTCTTTTTTGACTTTTTGACCATACGTGCGAACCTCTCGAAGTCATTGACAGCAAAATCCTGTTCTAAAATCCGACCCAAATCTTTCTTTATATCAAACTCAGCCTGGGCCCCGAAGTCAATGATATTTCCCGCCACAGCTGCTTTAACGGCAGCCAAAAGACTGTTTTCGGCTTTTCTTACTTTTTCCTTTATATCAGGATAGAGAGCCAGTGCCTGCTGCGTGCAGCGCTTTTTGATGTCACAATAAGGGTCTTTCACTCCCGTCATATCTGAAATGATCCTGTATATTTCACGCCCTATTTCAGGGGGAGTGGAGTCAAATGACAATTCCGGAAGAAAGGAGCTGACAGCTTTCAGCACCTTCCATATCTCTTCTTCATCAGAGGTGATCAATCTCATCGTATTCAGAGTCTGGACAAAAAAACAAGGATAGCAATCCAAATAGGCTTTCATGGTCAAAATTCCTTATCTATAAAAACTCATTTGTATTTGATAATGTGAATACTGAGTTTCCCTATTATTTCTGATGCAGACAGCACCATTTCCGTGAACAAATTTTCATCCAGTTCCGTTCTGCCGAACTTAATATGAGTGGCATCTGTATAAGAGGTGCCACTTCTCTGATCGACACGGAACCATTTTGGATCCAAATCAATCCATTCTCCTACATAGACTTCAGGCCACATGTGGTACGCAAAAAAACTCCCGCCGCACATGATTCCCACAGCAGCTCTTGCCGGAATCCCTATGGATCGGCATAAAGCCGTGAAAAGAACCGCATACTCACTGCAGTCTCCCTCCCTGTTTTTTAGTGTCTCTTTTGCGGAGGCAAAACCTACCTTATAATTGGGCGTGACCTCCCTTCTGACCCAAGCAGCGATTTTCTCAGCCGCTCTCCATGAATTTTTTTCCTCTCCCACGATCTTCTCAGCCATTGCTTTTATATCAGGGTCATCCGACTGACAAAACAAAGTCGGTTGCAGAGAGGCATTCAGTTCTTCCCTCCTCACAGGGAAGGGAATGGCTTTTTCTTCATTAAAAATCACGGACTCGGTCTGTATAATGAAAGAATCCTCTTTTCTTTCCATTATCTTTTGACTTTGACTGTCCCAAGGGAATCTGTCCAGCTTTTCTTCGGACAGCCCGCTCAATTCCATGGTCATGCTCTTGATCTGCTGGGGATCCTCTATCTCCTCATCAATCCTGATGACCGTTGAATACGCAATATCATAGGTTCTTTCTCCCCTCTCCAGCGCCTCCTGTTTGGACATTTTCAGGGAAATCGTGTTAAGAATGCCTGTCCGAACCTCAGATTTATAGATGTCTCCCCGGTCATCCATCCATTCTTCCGCGATTACGGGTACGAGAGATGTGAGCTCGGAGCGGGTGTGCCATAACTCATAATCCTTCCCCAGAATAAGTATGTTTTCTTTTCCAAGGACCTCATAGCGGCATTCAGAAACGGAGTAAGCAACAGGGTCGAGTATATGAAAATTATACACAGCCCCCTTTTTAAATTTGTTCTCTTTGATCCACTCTTCAAGGGGCACCTCGAGATAAAAGGGCTTTTCATTAGGTATCTCTTTGACTCTCTTACCACCCATCTCAAAAAGGATGGATTCCGGACTTATGCCCGCTCTGATCACTGTTTCCTGTTCTGACATCTTTGTTTTCACGACCATCTCAACCGGGTATCCTTCATCATCATACAGAGACTCCTGCACGGTCGCGATCTCAATCGGATCTCCTCCTAAACGGCTCACTCTCAAACTTGTTTCGCTGTGCCATTTTGAATATCTTCTGCTCCCTTTTTCAACCGGCTCTCTGTAGGAATAACTATAGCCGATTTTGACTCCCTCCATATAAACGCCCATCCAGGACTCATCCCTCTTTTTGTCCTTTACTCCCACACTCCCTAAGAGAGAAAGACTCAGGAAAAATAAAAACAGAAACAGATCCAGACGTAAAAACTTTTTTCTTTTCACTTTAAAATCCAGAGCATGGAGACTCATTATATAAAAAGCGCCCTAGGTCAACGTCCTTTTTTAACCGCAGTCGAACGGTATGGCTCTCTTTACTTCGGAGAATCAGAGGATTCTATGATTTTTCTGAAAACCCTCATTAAATTTCCACCCCATATTTTCTCTATCTCCTCTTCGGTATAACCCCTTTTTAAAAGCTCTCTGGTCACATTAGGCATCTCACTGACATCGTCACAGCCCTCAAGGCTGCCGCCGCCGTCAAAATCTGTCCCTATTCCTATATAATCGACTCCGATAAGCTCCTTCACATAATCAATATGGTCGACCATGTCCTCAACGGACGCGCTAGGTCTGGGATACTTTTTATATATCTCCATAAACTCTTCTCTGGCTTTCTGCCTGACTTCTTCATCCTTTATTTCTGAATAATCGCCGTACTTCTCCTCCAGTTCTTCAATAGCCTTCTGCCTTTCCGGATCGGACTCTCCTTCCTTCACGAAACTTGATACAAAACAAATCTGGATCACACCGCCTTTTTCAGCCAGGGCTTTCAGCATCTCATCCGAAAAATTCCGGGGATGGTCACAGAGGGACCGGACACTGGAATGAGAAGCAATGACCGGAGCCCGGGAGTGTTGGATCACATCAAAAAATGTCTGGTCAGAAACATGGGAAACATCGATCATCATCCCGAGACGGTTGCACTCTTCAACCACCTTTTTCCCGAACTCGCTCAGACCATTATCCTCTGGCTCTCTTCTGTCCGTAGAAGAATCACAAATATCATTATCACTGGAATGACACAAAGTGATATAACGGACTCCCTCGTTATAAAACTCCTCTACAAGTGCCAGGTCTTTTCCAATGGGATATCCGTTTTCCAAGCCCAAGAAAGCCGCAATCTTTCCCTGTTCTGCAAGCCTGTAGGCATCATCAGGAGTGGTGGCAAAGCTGACCATTTCAGGGTATTTATCACACATATCATGAACTGATTTTATAAGAAGGTCCGCTCTTTCTCTAGCTTTCTTATAACCCTGTTCTGTTCGTTCTCCCTGTCCCACAAAAGCAGCGAAAAATTCCGCATCAAGCCCCCCTTTTTTCATGCGCGGAAGGTCGATCTTTCCTCTTCTTTCTAACCCAGCATCATGCAGCTCTCCTATATCATACTCGCCCTCTGCCATCATCATCGGAGTATCGCAGTGTGTGTCAACTGTCAAGATTTTTTTGTGTATTTCCATCGCATCTGCCTCCTGATTGTCCCCTTCTTTTTCACTCGAGCATGTGTTGAATAAAAAAAGAAAAACCAAAGATGATGTCAAAAATAAAATCAACACTTTATTATACATAGCATCTCCTTTTTATAATGTAATCATTTATTTTTATCTGAGTGTTTGTCCATTGTCAATGCAAACTGTCTGAAGTGTTTATGCTTTGTTCGATAAAACATAAAAACTCCTGTTCCCGCTGCTGGTTTTTTTGCATCTGAAATCCACAATCCTGTATCCTGCTTTAAAGAGCTCTGTGAATGCCAGCCTGGTTCTTATTCTCCAGTCCAGAGGAATACGTTTGATCTTTTCTTCGGATGCATCTGTATCCCGGATCATCCCGTAAAAATCATAGGGGATCTCAATGAGAACATATGGCTTCAGAGATTTAAACGCATTACGGTCCATCTCATGACTTACCTGTGTCGTGATTTCTCCTTTCTTTCCGCTT
Organism: uncultured Eubacteriales bacterium; assembly: GCA_964611275.1. Lineage (GTDB taxonomy): Bacteria > Acidobacteriota > Aminicenantia > Aminicenantales > Aminicenantaceae > WJMT01. The sequence goes on along the minus strand of CAZSZS010000142.1, from coordinate 9,946 downwards.
ATCCTTTTTTCGGATGAGCTGATAACAAGTTCTTTTGCCTTCAGCAGTGAATCCAGGTCATAATCCGCTTTTTCTTTTTTCCTGCTTAATCTCCAAAAAGCATAAAATCTGTCAGAGGGAATATCGGACCTGTTCAAAAGCCCGGAAAAACCTTTGTAAAAAAATATCTTATAGTCAATGACCTCCATCCCCAGCTTATGGATATTTCTGTATGCGTTCACTCCTGTCAAAGGATCAAACGTACATGTTATGGAATCAATATGAAACAGATCCTGGACTATTTTCTTCTGATACAGTTTAAGGAAAAGCCCCAATTTTAAATTCCGGTAATTCTTTTTAACCGCCGCATACTGGGAGTAAAAATTAAGGTTGCTGGTTTCATCATAGGCTGTATTTTTGTCTATCACCCCGATATAGCCATAGGCAAATCCTACGAAATGGTCCGTATCCCGCAGAATATCCCCTTTTTCATCCCCAGCATAAATACCAATAAAAAGGCTGCTTCCGTCATTGAAAAAATTCTCGCTCGCCATGTTTCTGGGACAGGACAGATTGTCATAAGGGTCCCCCCAGACCTCCCTGCGCAGGCGCTCGTATTTGGCGTAGTCTTCCTCGTCCTTGGATTTTTCCACAAAAAACAAAAACCGTTTTCCCTTGGACTCTATGACCTCTTCTGTAACCTTCACGTTCATTATCACTCAAAGATTTTATCGGACTGGCGAGACAATAGTCAAGGATACACAAGAAACATTTTTATTGAAGAGGGGAAAAATATCCGGTGGTAACACGACCGGATCAAAGCGCTGTCCCTTAGGTTTCTGAGACCACCAGCACAAAGGCCTGAACTGCAAGTTCTGGAAAAGTCCTTCCTCCCAGAGTTTTGATGCTGTTGATACTTCCGAATTCCGTGACACCCATGAAAGGAGGGCCTTTTTGTGCATTTTTCTCATATATATTTGCTAGGGCAATAATGCTCGCCCCCAGATTGATATTCTTCAGGTCTTTATCGAGGTCATCCGGATTGTTAACATAATGCAGATAGTAATCCTCAAGCAAGGGCTGGATTTCATCCAACAGAGATGCGGTTGATTCTAATATGACTTTTTCTCTATCACTCAAAGAAGATTCTGATATCTTCATTTCTCTGGACCAAAAATCCGAGATTTCATAAAAGAAAGAAAGGCTTTTGTGGAGGCTGCTTGATTCTGACAGAAGTGCGGCTGACTTGATGTTCTCCACTTCTCTGGTCTCAAGTCCGGCAGTTGCGGCAATTCGGCCAGCCATATGAGATACCCTTACAGAGGCAGGCTGTTCTTCATCTCCGTATTCCAGGTATTTAAACATGATTTCCAATATCCCGATGTATGAGGTTTTCAGTTTTTCTAGCCTTTTTTCTCTCTGCTCTGATGCAGCCCCCACTATAGCTCCTGTGAGAAGTAAAAAACTTCCCCACGTCAAAACATTGATAAACTCATAAAGCGATAAAACATTCTCAGCCTGTAAAATTTTTTCAGTAAACAAAAGATAACATACCACCACCAGAATACTGAATAAGGCCGTCAGCACACCCTGCTTCTTTCCGAGAAAATGTCCTGAAACGATGACAGGCAGGAAAAAAAAGTTCAGAAAGGCAAGCTTGTATTGGAAGATTAGCGCTATCCCTACAATCCCAAGAAACACAAGGAAAACTAAAGATAACTCAAAGTGCTTTAGAACAAAGGCTTTTAACTTCCTCATTTTGCTTCTGAACCGGATAACAATAAATCAACCCATAACATCCATATTTTCTTTATATATCACCTCTATTCCCATTAGTCAACTTTTGAAATAATATTAAACCCAAAGAACGGCTTTTATGAACATCTAAACACCCCCATTACGAACAAAAGTGCTCACTGGAAGACACTTTTTTTATTGACTATCAATCTGATTCTCATTATGCTGATTGGTGAAAAGACCGGGGATAAAATCATTTTTTTCTTGAGCAATGAAAAAAACGAAAGGAGAAGGACATGAATGAAAAGAAAGAACGGGAAGCGGTTTCAAAAGATATAAAAGACCGTGTTGCCGCACCTTCCATAGGGCTTCTAATAACAGGGATCATAGGAGCCCTTTCGTGCCTGGGAATTCTGATCTCTCTTATCATAGGAATGAGCTTCCTCAGCATTCCAGAGATTTACTCTGAACTGCCCGGCGATTTTCCTCTCAACGTTGAGGAATTTTTCCAGGGATCATTCGCCATAGGGAGCTCATTCGTAGGGATTATAGTGGCTGCACTGATCATTTATGCCTCACTGAAAATGAAAGAGCTCAAACAATGGGGCCTGGCCTTTACCGCAAGCATTCTGGCAATGGTCCCCTGCATAAGCCCCTGCTGCATCATAGGGCTTCCTGTTGGGATATGGTGCCTGGTGGTGTTAACAAAGCCAGAAGTGAAAAATGCATTCAGTTGAGAACCCTACCGGCTGACACCCCTCATTTTATAGTCCTTTTAGTTTGTTTGTCTATTACAGGCGGCTCCCTTGCTCTCAAGCCCCCAACCAAAAAGAATCCCTCTTTGATGGTGGGCCAGCTGCCTCTCCCTGAGATCTGTACGTTTCATAACCTCACCGGCCTTCCCTGCCCGGGATGCGGCCTGACCCGCTCCCTCGTGGCAGCTGCACACGGACGGTTCAAGACCAGTTTCGCCTTCCACAGACTTGGAATACTGACTCTTTTTACGATCCTTCTTCAGATTGTTTACAGAACAACCGTCCTATCTGTGGCTCATCAAAGCAGGCTTTTGATCCGAACAGGAAAAATATTAAACAAAGGATTTATAATCCTTGGTGCGCTCTTTCTCATAAACTGGGTTATCAATCTCATCCAGATACTGTACTGAAAGAGACACAAAGGTCACTTTATCGTAATGATCCGGCCAACCCCCATGGGAACGTAATTCTCCCCGTAAGCCTCCTTAAAAAGCCTTATGGCTTCATCTCCGGTGCAGTGTGTGGCCCCGCACATAGTGACGCCCAGTTCACGGAATCTGTGGATGATCTCCCCTACCTGATTCTCTGTCTTTGACATTAGATGAAAACCGCCCAGAGCAAAAGTGACTTTTTCATCAACGACTTCATCGGCTTTTTCGATGATATCCACAATCCCGGGATGAGCGCAACCTGTGATCAAAACGGACCCTTTTTCTGTTCTTATGACCAGAGACTGTTCTATAATGGATGTTCCCATTTCTCCCGTCGAAAATACATTTTCGCAAATTTCCATAGGACCGGATACTTTTATGGCCCTTGAGCCCTTTCCCTCAATCGAACGGACAAAACTGTCAGGAAACGAAGAAGGTATATAAACCGGTACTCCTTCAATTCTCTCAAGAACAGAAAAGAGTCCTCCTGTATGGTCCCCGTGATTATGGGAGATCACAATAATATCCACTGTGTCCATATCAACGTCAAGCTCTTTGATGTTATCCCAGAGAATTTTACTGTCTGTTCCTGTGTCAAAAAGAATCGTCTTCTCCGTTCCGGTTATAAGGCAAGAAAAACCCCAATCAGCCTTTGTCCCCTCTGTGTAAATATAGTTATCATAAAGTATCTTTATTTCAATCCCGCTCTTTTCAGGCTCTGCATTCCCTGCTCTGGACATAATCGTTCCTGCTGTTAAAGAAAAGACAAGAAACAGAACGATTGTCAAATAAGTCTTTTTTCTTCGATCCATATCATTCCTCCTTTATCTTTTTTCCTCCACTCCTTTTGAAAAGACAGCAAGAAGAAGGCTTCTGTCTTTTTGAGTCATTTCCAGCCTGCCGAACAGATCATACATCCTGTCAATGATATGATCCCGGTTGCCGCTGTGTACAAACTTTTTATCCGTGAGTATCCTGAGGATCGATTGAATGCATTCTTCCTGTTCTTTCCTTGAAACCGGATAGGACAGCTCCCTTGTATCTTCTCTGGAACTCTCTCTTATAAAGAGCTGGAATAAAGTCAGGAGTACGGCTGAAGCAAGATTGTACGAGGGTTGTTTTGTTGCTTGAGGAAGAAAATATCTAAAATTCGAACAGCGCATCTCCTTCGTGACCAACCCGGTCCTTTCTCTTCCAAAAACAAGGCCTATGTTTGCTTTTTCTGAAAAGCTCATTATCTTTTCAACGGCATCATGAAAAGTGAGGGAAGGAAAATTTTTTCTATGCCTTGACGCCGCAGCAAAAACAACATTCATGTCCTGTGTTGCCTCCTTAAGACTTGAATAGACACCGGCCCTTTCTAACAGCTCTTCAGAATGAACAGCTGTTTTAAAAGCATCTTTGTTGAGTGGGTACTCCAGCACCAATCTCAAATGATCAAATCCTGTATTCTTCATCCCTCTTGCGACCAGTCCTATATTTTCCGGAGCGGACGGCCTGGATAGAATAACAAAAATCCTTTCTTTAGAAAAGTTCTTCATTGGCCTGACATATCTCAAAGCTCAGCATTCAAAAGGCATATTCCCCTCCAGTGCCTCAGTCACAGCCAGTAGAAAGCAAAACTTCCCTTTATTGACACTAGTATTTACCAGTGCTTCCAAATCCTCGTTGGCCTCGTGAGCTCTCATCCAAACTGTCGACTTCCATGACATCTGTGTCTACAACAGGCTGGATGAGCATCTGGGCTATTTTCATTCCTTTCTCTATCTTAAACGTGTCTTTTCCAAGATTTATCAGCACCACTTTTATTTCACCTCTGTATCCGGAATCTATCACACCTGCCAGCCTATGGATGGATTGAAGAGAAATCCCGCTTTTATCCCAGATAAGGCCTGCATAACCTTCTGGAATCGAAACCTTGACTCCCGTCGATACCGGCTTGCTTTCAAAGGGTTCCAGCCTGCATTCCTGACAGGAAAACAAATCAAGTCCGGCATCCCCCCTGTGGCCTCTGGATGGGAGTTTCGCATATCTGTTTATCCTTTTTACTTTTAGCTTCACCGCTAAGCTCCCTCCAGGTTTACTTTTTCAAAATATTTTTCAGCGATCCTTCCGAATTTTTGCACCTCTTCCTTCGGATAGGGTTTTATTTTTCCGTAAGACTCATCCAAGGTATTTTCCGGAGAAAACTGCTGGAGCTGAAACAAAGGACTGCCTTCAAGCATTTTGCCTATCTCTTCAATATCTTCTCCGTTGATCAGCCCTGGGACAACCGTTGTCCTGAACATATACTCAATGTTCGAGTTCTTTAAGATACCGATGCTTTCTTTGATATCCTCTGTATTAACATCGATCCCCGAGGCTAGTGAATATTTATCCAGAGTAGCCTTTATATCCATGGCCGCACTGTCTATAAGTCCTTTCTGCATGATTTCCCTTAATCTTTCAGGAAAAGAACCATTCGTATCAAGTTTGATCCGAAGACCCTCTTCTTTTATCAGGCTCAGCAGTTTTATTATGTCTTTATGTACCAGCGGTTCTCCTCCGGTCACGCACACAGCTTCCAGCCAACCCTTTCTTGAATCAATAAACTCAAAAAACAGTTCCTGGGGCATGACCGGCAGATTTCCAGGATTCAAAACAAGGTCAGGATTTTGACAAAAAGGACATCGGAAATTGCATCCTCCGAGAAAAATGGTTGACGAAATATATCCCGGAAAATCCTTTGGAGCGAACTTCTCTAATCCTCTGATTGCAGCCAACTTTGAAGCTCCTGAGGGGTGTTTATCACTTTTTCCACATTTCCCTTATCCATCATAAGCAGCGTCGGCAGGATTATCGCTCCCTTTTCATCCCTGTTAATGACCTTAAGGTAATCCCTGATTTTCATCTTGCCCTCTTTCTTAACAAGGTTGTATTCGCTTCCTTGGAATGGGGTCTTTTCTATCTCTTTTTTTAAAGACTCGCACTTCGGACAATTCGGATAGGAAAAAATGAGATACTCCACACTACCCTACTTTCTGGAATGTCTTTCTCTCGGAAAACTCCTGCTTCTTCCCGTCATTCCAGGTGGAAACAGGCCTCAGGTAGCCCACGATTCTGGAATAAACCTCGGTCTCCTCCCCGCATTCAGGGCAAAGGCCCTTTTCACCCGGGATATACCCATGATTCTGACATATGCTGAAGGTGGGTGTGATACTGAAATAGGGAAGTTTGGTTTCAGCGATCTTCCTCACCAGCTTTTTCGTGGTTTCTTTATCCACAGATTCGGGAAGAAAGGCATGGAAAATAGTTCCTCCTGTATAGTAGCGCTGAATATCCTTCTGGTGATTTACAGCATCAAAGATGTCCCTTGTGGCATCAACATTAAGCTGTGTGGAATTGGTTAAAAAAGGATGTTTATCTGTTCCTGAAGTTTTGATATTCATATACTTCTGCTTATCCAGCCTTGCCAACCTGTAGGAAGTCGATTCCGCCGGAGTCGCCTCCAGGTTATACAGATTCCCGGTTTCCTCTTGAAAATCTCTAAGGACTTCCCTCATAAACAGAAGCACGCGTTTTGTAAAATCTTTCGCTTCCGGTTCTTGAATCCCCATGTTCATAAAATTAAGGCATGCTTCGTGCATTCCCAGCACCCCTATGGTCGAAAAATGATTGTCAAAGTGCCCCAGGTAGACTTTTGTATAGGGAAGAAGACCTCTTTCCAATGTGTTGTTTACGATTTCTCTCTTCGTCTCTAAAGATTCTTTCGCCAGAACCATCATATGTTTCAACCGGCTGAAGAATTCATCTTCACTCGTCGACTCATACCCTATTCTATTTAGATTTATAGTCACAACACCAATAGAACCTGTTGAATCACCAGGCCCCCACATATTTCCCGGCCTCTGCAGTAATTCTCTCTGATCAAGATTTAATCTGCAGCACATAGCCCGAATATCACCGGGATCCATATTCGTACCGATATAGTTTTGAAAATAAGGAATACCGTATTTAGCTGTCACTTGAAACAAAAGGTCTGCGGCTGGAGAATCCCAGTTAAAATCTTTAGTCAAGTTATACGTAGGGATAGGAAACGTAAACACGCGTCCTTTTTGATCTCCTTCCATCATGAGCTCAAGGAACGCTTTATTGATCATATCCATCTCTTTTTGGTATTCACCGTAGGTCGAGTCTTTTTCCTTGCCACCTACAATGACTTTTTTGTCTTTCATGTCTTCAGGGACTGTCCAGTCAAAAGTGAGGTTTGAGAAAGGCGTCTGCCATCCCCATCTGGACGGCACATTCAGGCCAAAAATCAGTTTTTGAATGTCCTGCTTAACGCCTTCATAGTCAAGTTTGTCCTCTCTTACAAAAGGAGCTAAAAAGGTATCCACACTAGAGAAGGCCTGAGCACCGGCGAATTCTCCCTGCATAGTCCCTATAAAATTAACCATATGAAGCGTCGCTGTCTCCATATGCTTTGCCGGAAATGAGTGGACCTGATTCGCAACATGCCCGAATCCTTGCCTCAATAGATTTTCCATAGACCAGCCCGCACAGTATCCGACAATGGGATAAGAGAGGTCATGAAGATGCAGATCCCCTCCAAAATGCGCCCTTTTGACGTTTTCGGAATAAATCTGATTCAGTGCAAAATTAGCCAGGACCTCTCCAGAAATCCTGGCATTCAACCCTGAAAAGCTCATATCCCCTTCATTGCTGTTCTCCCTGACTTTCCAGTCGTGATCATTTATGTAATCTTTAATCAATCTCTCCAGGTTTATTCCTATTTTCTTTGCTTCGCGTATATCTTTATGCCTGTCTCGATAGAGAATATAAGCCTTGGCAACCTCATGATATCCCTGCTTCATCAACACCATTTCAACGATATCCTGTATCTGTTCCACAGACGGGACCGTGTAACCGCCGAATTTATCCTCAAGCACGAACATCACGATATCAGAGACGCTTTTAGCCATGCTCTCATCCACAATACCTTTAGATTCCATAGCCTTGTGTATAGCTTTGGTAATCTTATCCTGAATAAAATCCGCTATTTTACCGTCTCTTTTTTTTATCCTCGAAATAGGACCACTCACCAAGGCCTCCTTTCATATTTGCTTCTTTCCGTCCCCAAAAAGAGCAATAACCAAAACAGCCATATGTTGTGTATAACTGACATAAAAAACACTAAATATTGTAGCCGTAATACAAATGTATATCTGTTTCTCTTCATTGTCAAGGATAAAAATAAATTTTTTTTTAAACCGGATTTGTGTTAAAATTAGGTGCTCTTTTCAAGATGAATCCCATAAAAATCAAAACAGGTCAAAAAGAAGAACTGCTCGACATCACTCCTATAATCAAAGAGGCTGTTAAGTCATCTGGGATAAAAGATGGCTTCTGTATTATCTATGTCCCGCACACAACAGCCGGAGTCACCATAAATGAAAACGCAGACCCGTCCGTTAAAGAGGACATGATCGGAACCCTGAGAAAGATTGTACCGGATTCCTTAACATACACTCATGCGGAAGGAAATTCGCCCGCTCATATCAAAGCCAGCCTGATCGGTTCCTCTGTTGAAATACTGATAGAAAACAGAACCCTTGTCCTGGGAACATGGCAGGGAATTTTCCTTTGTGAATTTGACGGCCCCAGGCAAAGACAGATCTACCTGAAAATCTTCAACGGATAACCAGCCTGGCTTTCTCAGGCTGATCCGGCTAAAAAGATATCCCAAACTTTCCCATTTCAGCTTCAAGGTCTGTTTGGGAGTTAAAATGAATGGTCTTCATACCTGTCCTCTCAGCAGCCCTGATGTTTTCTTCCATATCATCAATGAACAAAATGCATTCAGGTTCTGCCTCTGATTTTTCTATGGCGATCTTGAATATCCTTTCCTCGGGCTTAACACTACCGACTTTATAGGAGAGAATGTATTCATCAAATATAAAGATCTCCGGGAATCTTTTTTTTATATAATTAAAATGCAGAGTATCGGTATTGGAAAGAAGGATCAACTTATTCTTTCCTTTGAGTTTGGCCAAAGTCTCCAATACCGAGGAATCAAGTGAAAAAATACTACAGTAGATATCGAGGAAATCTTTGAATGTGATATTCACCTTAAATATTTCTTTCATTCCCATAAAATATTCTTCGGGAGAAATCCTGCCTTTTCCAAACGACTCGATCAATCCATCAGGAAGCACAGGTATGTCCATAAGTTCCTTTATCCCCATTGAGGAATACTTCGCAATCCTTTTTAAAAAGACAGAAATATCAAATGGAAGGATCACATTCCCCATATCGGATAGAATGGTTTTAATCACAGCATCTTGTCTCCTGAGAGATTATTCTAATAAAATTCAAAGCCAATCTCAAACGGATTCAAATTGACATGGTTTTCCTGCTGTGATATAAGCGTTGAAGAAATTGAAAAATATGAATTCCACCCATCAAGAAACAGAAGGGTTTTTTCACCCTTCCAAGGCCTCTTACAGGTTTACCATACTGATATTTATTGCTGCTCTCAGCTTTGGAAGTTATTTTGCTTATGATATAGTTGGCGCCATTGCCCCCACCCTGATAGAGGAAATCGGTGCAGCCAGAGGCACGCTGGGCAACTTCTACACAATGTATCATATCGCTGCCATACTCTTTGTCCTAGCCGGTGGTTTCCTTATAGACAAACTGGGAACAAGAAAAGCCAGCATCATGTTCTCTGTTCTGGTTCTGGCAGGAGCAGCCCTGGTCTGGACAGCTCAATCCCTTCCGGTTTTTTTTCTCGGGAGATTTATTTTCGGAGCAGGCTCTGAACCTCTTATTGTGGCCCAGAGCGCTATATTAGCCAGATGGTTTAAAAATAAAGAACTGGCACTCTCTTTTGGCATCGCTCTGACCATAAGCAGGCTGGGGACTCTTTTTGCCTTCAATACAGGGGAGCTGATCACCAGCCACTACGGGAGTTTTCGATACGCTCTCTTTACGGCCGTTCTCCTCTGCGGCGTTTCTCTCATCGCCAATATATTCTATATCATCATGGACAGAAAGGGAGAAAAA
>CAZSZS010000141.1:0-2229 GCA_964611275.1 uncultured Eubacteriales bacterium | reverse complement strand
AACGGATTCAAATCCGACAAGAAGAGCCTGGCAGCCGGAACGTCTCATCAATCTTAGAAGTTCTGTATCTTCTGCCAGAGACACTCCTCCCTCCCCCACCCATCTTCGCTTAAGGGGGATCATCCGGGAAAACAGCTCTTTTCCTTTCTTTCGGTTGAGTGAAAGGTTATCATCAACAAAAAATACATTCGGATCCTCGTTTTTCTCTATTTCCTTGATGACATCATCCACAGGCCTGACTCTGTATTTATGCCCCATGATCAAACCCACTGAACAAAAATCACAATCATACGGACATCCGCGTGAAGTCTCCACGCCATACGCAAACGGAGTATAGCTTCTGAGAGATGTCTTTGGATAAAGGTCATACCGGGGCATAGGCCTCCCGTCAAGCGTGATCTTTTTTTCGGCCTGATATCTCTTTTTCAGATCTCCCTTCTCTGCATCGGCAAGAACCTGGGGCCAGATTCCTTCTCCCTCACCTATAACCACAGAATCCGCATGCTCCAGGGCTTCTTCAGGGACGGCTGAAGCGTGGATGCCTCCCATGATCACCTTGACCCCGCGTTCCCTGTACGCATCTGCTATTTTATAGGCTCTGCATGCCAGCTGGGTCATGACCGTTATCCCGACCAGATCCACATCATCTTCGGTGTTATCTTTTTCAAACGACTCATCCACTATTTTTACATTGTACCTGGAAGGAGTATAAGCAGCCAGAAGGGGAAGATTGAGCTGCTTGATCTTAAAAGTCATGGCGCTTGAATCGTTTTTGGCTATCCTCTCATCCGGTTTTATTAATTTTATGTTCATCATTCTCCTTCCCGTGACACCTAAAGGTAAAGCCTCTCTGATACGGTCTGTTCAGAAAGTCAAAGGATAATGATAAACAGAAAGGTATCCTCAATCAATAGATAATTTGATTTTTGAGAAGAAATCTCTGGAAATAGGTCTTTCTCAAAAAGGTCAGTAGATATTTTTCAAATCAATTCCGTGATAATACTTTTTCAATATCTCTTTATAATCAGCGCCGGCCAGGGCCATTCCATAGGCACCCACCTGACACAAACCGACTCCGTGACCCCATCCTTTTCCATTAAATGTGAAATATTTGACCTGACCGTCCTCGTCGTACTCTCTGTCAATGACAAAATAAGTCTCTTTCAATCCTAAAACCCTTCGTATCCTCAGGCCGCTGACCTCAGCTTCCGAGACGGTCCCCCTGACAATAAGCTTTGATATTCTTTTGGAATCACCCCGGTCAGTAGGAACAATATCAAGAACATCACCCACCGGATAAAACCGGTTGATCCTCCGGCTTATCTCTTCCACGGATTTTCTGACTCTCCATGTATGGTGGCTTGATTTCCGGTCCAGAACATTGGTCTCATATGGGTAGATGACCTCAAGGAAAACAACCCTTTCTCCGTTATCTATGATATTTACTCTTTCGCCCCCCACCATGCGCAGATTGGAAACAAATGTTCTCTCGCCCGTATAATTTTTGATGAAATAGGCATCCTCAGCTATGGAATATTTTCTCTCACTGCTGCGATCATCTTCAAACACCATCTCATCATTATTGAATTGTTTAAATGTTCCCATTTTAAAGGGGGCTTTTTGAGTGAGGATGACTTTCCATAAATAGTAAGCGGCTTCTCCCCTTGACATATCCTTATCAGCCTCTTGAGCCTCCTCTGTTGTCGGGAAAATACCTGCCTTAATAAAGTAAGCGGCATGGGATTGACTGCTTCCTGTCCATTCCTCCATTCCCTTTGTTAAAAATTCTTCCTCAGAATCCACTAAGAGGTTATCCATTCTTTTCTGCAGATCAAAAACAGAAGAAGCCAAACCAGCAAAATTCCTGTATGTGAGTGAATCCTCTTCCGGAAGCTCACCGGCCTGTTTTAATCCCAGAACTCCGGCTGCTTTCTGGAACCACTCCTTGACCTCTTGATACGGTGGGGTCTGCTTGTAATAAAGGGGCTCCCTGCCCTCCTGGAGAACTCCCAGGCTTGTAAGAGCCGCGATCTCATAGCTAATGTTTCTCGAATGAGAATAATGAGGCAGGACTTTCCTTGATGTTTTGAAAGCCCACTCTTTCTGTGATTCATACGTACATTCCGTGCTTCTGAGATAAGGAAGAGCCGGTCCCATAAAAACATCTTCCACATTTTCCGTTCTTCCCCCGCATGTGCTTGTATAAAGGGCCTCGATCAACTGTCCTTT
>CAZSZS010000140.1:0-5250 GCA_964611275.1 uncultured Eubacteriales bacterium | reverse complement strand
ACCTTTTCAGTCATTCATGATATTTGTTATATTGGACACACCGGTTTTTTATAAAGGACCACGGTTCTGTGGAGAGGTGGCCGAGTGGTTGAAGGCGGCGGTCTCGAAAACCGCTATCCGGAGTATTTCGGATCGTGGGTTCGAATCCCACCCTCTCCGCCACTTGGAAATAAGAAATAATGAGGCAGACTTACTTTACTCTTTTTCTCATTTTTGATAACGTACATATTCTGGTTTTGGATAACAAGTTCGGAGAGGTGTCCGAGTGGCTTAAGGAGCACGCTTGGAAAGCGTGTGTACGGTAACACGTACCATGGGTTCGAATCCCATCCTCTCCGCCATTTGCCTTAAAGATGTTATGAATGTTGGCTGTGAAAGCGGGATTAAATCATTGCAACGGGTATTTTTTTCTGATAAGATTTTTCATCTTTTATTCGTTCATTGGAAATGTTTTTAGTTTTCTCTGGTTTATAAATTATTCTATGAAGGTGACCTCGTGGATGCAATAAACAATTTTCTTCTTACGTTAGACGGATATTTGGGGAATGGCACATGGTTCCCTCTGCTTTTACTGGGGACCGGCATTTTCTTTACTCTTTATCTTCGTTTCCCTCAGTTGAGATTCTTTCGTCATGCGATCAGAATCGTGACGGGAAAATATGAGAAAGACTCTTTTGAAGGAGATACGACACATTTCCAGTCCCTGGCAACAGCCCTATCCGGAACGATCGGTACGGGCAATATCGGCGGAGTGGGATTGGCATTATACATCGGGGGTCCGGCTGCTCTTTTTTGGATGTGGGCGACAGCTTTTTTTGGAATGACAACAAAATTCGTGGAAGTGACTCTTTCACATAAGTACAGGGATGTGAACAAGGAAGGAAAAGAAGGGACCATTTCGGGCGGTCCTATGTATTATATGGATAAGAAACTCAATATGAAATGGCTTGCCGTTATTTTTGCCATAGCCACCGTTATATGTACGTTCGGGACAGGAAACATGCCCCAGATAAACAATATAGCGGTATCCATAGAATCCACTTTTCATATTAAACCCGTAATCACCGGAAGCATACTTTCGGTTTTTCTGGCTCTTATCATCATCGGAGGTATCAAAAGGATTGCAAAAGTAACTGAAAAAATAGTCCCATTTATGGCCGTTTTGTATGTCATGGGTGCCTTGAGTGTGATATTTTTCAATTATCAGCATATCCTTCCTTCTTTTAAATCGATTTTTATGGATGTTTTTACAGGAACAGCCGCTTTAGGAGGGTTTCTCGGAACGTCCCTATCATTTGCTTTCAATAAAGGAGTTAACAGGGGGATCTATTCGAACGAAGCGGGTCAGGGGTCTGCAGCGATCGCCCATTCTGCTGCCAAAGCCGATGAGCCGGTTTCCGAAGGGATGGTGGCTATCCTTGAGCCGTTTATCGATACCCTTTTGATCTGCACGCTCACAGGGCTTACCATAATGGCTTCAGGGGTATGGACCAAGAAGATACCCAATACTTTTGAAAGAGCGGATATGGAGATCATACAAGGTGTTTATGAAAGAGATAACAGTGAACATCTGGCTGCTTTGAGGGAATTCATGAGAAGCAGAAAAAGTGACAAGGTCATACCTTATTCAGGAAATATTGAGGTGGTTGATGGAAGGCTTGAGGCTCCCGATGATATCACCATTATACATGCAAGGTCTTTCGCAGAAGATGTGACGTATTTAAAAAGCGGAGAGGGGATAACGGGAACCCTTGAAGTGGAAGACGGGAAGCTGGTGGATGGCTCAATAGAAGTAAGAGGAAAATCCCTTGTTCACAGTGCGGTCTTGACCGCCGAAGCGTTTAAATACGGGCTTTTCGGCGAATACGGACAGTTCATAGTATCCGTCGGGCTCTTGCTGTTTGCTTTTTCAACCGTGATATCGTGGTCTTACTATGGAAGCCGGGCTGTTAACTATCTTGTAGGGGAGAAATTTGTTATGGCCTACAGAATTGTTTATATTGTTGCCTTTTTTGCAGCCGCTCTAATAGATACGACGATTATATGGTCTCTCGCAGCCGTCGCCATCGTGTTGATGGCGGCCCCGAATTTGTTTGGTATACTGATGCTTCATAAGGACATGAAGCAGTCAGTGAGTGAGTACTGGGAAAAGTTCAAGAGAGAACACCCTGAAGATGCACAGCGCATCAGGGTCAGGGAAATCAGAAAAGGCTAATATGGATAAAAATCTTTTTATTAAATAAAGGAAAAAACAATGAACACAAAATTTTATGTAGATATGGAAGATATCTATGGAGCCCATAATTACAATCCCCTTGATGTCGTATTGAACAAAGGGAAAGGTATTTGGGTCTGGGATATTGAAGATAACAAGTACCTTGATTTTCTCAGTGCCTATTCGGCTGTGAACCACGGACACTGTCATCCCCGCTTGGTCAAAGCTATCTGTGACCAGGCAAAAAATTTGACTTTGACATCAAGAGCCTTTAGGAATGATCAATGGCCTCTGCTCACTAAAGAATTGTGTGATTTGACCGGATATGAAATGGTTCTGGCTATGAATTCAGGTGCGGAAGCTGTAGAAACAGCGGTCAAAGCAGCCCGGATGTGGGGATATCAGAAAAAAGGGATCCCCGAGAACCAGGCTGAGGTCATCACCTGTGAAAATAACTTTCACGGAAGAACCATTACCATTATCAGTTTCTCGACAGAAGAGCATTACAAAAAGGATTTCGGTCCTTTCACTCCCGGGTTTATCCAGATCTCTTACGGAGACACGGATGAACTGGAAAAAGCCATACATCCCAATACAGCCGCTTTTTTAGTGGAGCCTATTCAAGCTGAAGCTGGTATTATCATTCCTCCTGAAGGGTATCTGAAAAATGCAAAACAGATATGCGAAAAAAACAACGTATTGTTTATTGCAGATGAGATACAGACCGGCCTTGGAAGGACCGGGCGTTTGTTCGCCTGTGATCACGAGGGGGTTAAACCGGATATGACAGTGATAGGAAAATCACTTGGTGGCGGATGCTATGCTGTTTCCGCTGTTCTTTCCAGCAGGGAGATCCTTGGTGTGTTCACACCGGGTTCACACGGATCCACATTCGGGGCGAATCCTTTAGCCTGTGCTGCGGCCCGGGAAGCCCTGCGTGTGATGGAGGAAGAAAAGTTTTCTGAAAACTCAGAAGAGCAGGGGCAGTATTTTTTAAAGAAGTTGAAAACAATAAAGAACAAATACATAAAAGATGTCAGAGGGAAAGGTCTCCTTATAGGGATAGAATTGAAACCTGAAGCAGGTGGGGCAAGGCGTTTTTGTGAGGCACTGATGAAAGAGGGCCTTCTCTGTAAAGAAACGCACGAAGACATGATTCGTTTTGCACCGCCCTTGATCATAAGGAAGAAAGAGTTAGACTGGGCATTTAAAAGAGTGAAAAAAGTCTTTAAGGAAACGGAATAAGCTTATTTTCTTTTTTTTATAAAAGTATAGGCAATCAGTACCTGACCCAGAAGGATGACTATCCCCCCTAAAAAAGTGCGGTTTGATGGCGTTTCATTAAGAAGGAGAAACGCGAAGAGGATTCCGTAAACCGGCTCCAGCGTATGGATGAGACTCGCTGTTTGTGCTTTGATATTTTTCATTCCCTTTATAAAAAGAGTGTGCGAAAGAGCCGTACAGACCACTCCCAGTATGAGGAGCAGCAGCAGTATGTTTTTTCCTGTCAATGGAAAGGAGAGGGAAAACAGAAAGGGGGCTAAGAACAGAGTTGAAAAAAAATTCTGGTTAAAAGCAATGACAAGGCTTGAGTGTTTCTGAGCGAGTCTTCGGTTTATAATGGTCAGGAGAGAAAAAGTAAATCCTGAAAGGGTCCCCCATAAAACGCCTATATAGGTCGAATTTTGGAGGTCGAATTTCGGAATAATCAGAAAGACGCCGAACAAACAAAAGAGGGATAAGAAAATATTCAACTTCACTAGCCGCTCTTTGGTCAGTATGGGTTCAAGAAAGGTTGTGAAAACAGGATAGGTCGAAAAGGAAAGCAACCCAACTGCTACGGTCGATATCTGGATGGACTTAAAAAAGGACACCCAGTGGACCGAAAGAACGAGTCCCAGAAGAACAAAATACACCATATCTTCTCTAGGGAACAGTGGTTTTTTCGTGCCGGATATCCAGATTAGGATGGCCAGAGAGAGTGCTGCAAAAAAAACTCTTCCCAGAACGATGATAAAAGGAGAGATAGAAAGCCATTTTCCAAACAGTCCGGCCGCTCCGAACAGGAGCACGGCCACATGTATCTCATAGAGGCTTGCCCTGTCATTCATGGTCTCGTATAAGATACATGAAGAAGGGTTTTAGTGCAAAAATTGTTTTTGTTTTAAAAGTCATATATGTTAAAATACAATCTTATAAATTGAGGAGATTTCCGCGTCCTTTCCCGGATTCAACGGATAAAAAATGAGCTATTTAGTCTATGCAAGAAAATACAGGCCTGTCAGCTTTGACCAGGTTATCGGTCAGAAAGCGGTAGTTCAGACTTTAAAGAACGCTATCAAGAACAACCGCCTGGCACATGGATATATTTTTTCGGGTATGAGAGGTGTCGGCAAGACCACTGTAGCCCGCCTCCTGGCAAAATCACTCAACTGCGAACAAGGCCCTACTCCGGAGCCATGCCTGAAATGTGAATCCTGTGTTGATATACAGGAAGGCCGTTCCGTTGACGTGCTGGAAATTGACGGAGCCTCCAATAGAGGGATTGATGAAGTTAGGGCCTTGAAGGAAGGCGTTCAATACAAGCCTCTCCATGCTCGTTATAAGGTCATCATCATAGACGAGTTTCATATGCTGACTCCTCCAGCCTTCAATGCTCTGCTTAAAACACTGGAAGAGCCCCCGCCAAATACTATTTTCATTCTTGCCACTACCGAACTGCATAAGGTCCCTTCGACCATTGTTTCCAGATGCCAGACATTCGAATTCAGAAAGATATCTTTCAATGAAGTCACCGCTCATTTAAAGGAAATCACTCAAAAAGAAAACATATCCATTTCAGATTACGGTGTCAGATTGATCGGAGAATCTGCAGAGGGAAGCTTACGGGATGCTCAAAGCCTGCTTGATCAGGCTGTTGCTTTCTCAGGGGAAAAGGTAAGTGATGACGATCTAAAAGAGATCCTTGGGACTATAAGCCGGGAGCTGCTTTTTGAGATTTCAGAAGCCATCCTCAGGAAAAAAGACGAACAGGT
>CAZSZS010000139.1:0-3856 GCA_964611275.1 uncultured Eubacteriales bacterium | reverse complement strand
ATGCGGGCCGAGCCGGCCTATGTATAAAAACACGGTCCCGGGTTTACTTCTCGATCGCACCTTGTTTTTCTGTCCCTGGTTTCTTCTTATTTCTTCCACATCCGGATAAATGGGATTAGGGATTACCGGACCTGATCTCAGAAAATCTCTTTGATAACGGCTCCTGGCATAATGAGAAGGAAAAATGAAACGGACTTTTTTAGTGATAAAAAGTTTATTCCAGAAAGACCAGAGCCGGCACCAAAAACAAAGCCTCCAGCACAACTGTGCTTTGTTACTGAGTAAAATAGAATTCTTACACAGAGGAAAATAATCATGGGCTGTAAAAAACACCGGAACTCTTTGGCTCAGCGCTGCGGAGAAAACCGATACGGAAAGAGAATAAAAATTATGAATATGGATGACATCAGGCTTCTCGTCCCGGAGAATCTTCCTTACCTGCCAAAAAACAAAAGGATTCCACAAATTGATAAGCCACCATATGGCTTTACTGAACCGCGTGCGTTTTATCCCAGGAGGATAATTAAAATATATGTTTTTCGGGAAAAACCGGTATATTTTTAAATGCGGGCCGGGATTCTCTGTCCGGATTTTTTTGTGTCTTCCTGAGGTTATCAAAACGACTTCCTGTTTTTTCGCGGCCAGGTTTCTGGCTGTGATTTCCGTGACTCTTTCTGCCCCCCCGATAGAATAGGGTTTGATGAAGTTATTGATAATGATAATTTTCATCTTTATTTATTCAATAAAGCCTATCTCCTGAAACACCGACCATTCTCTTTGTCTTAATCGATTCATTATTTTTTCCAACGGAAAACGGAAACACACAGCCATGACTCCAGCCAGACAAAACAACCTGGCCATAAAAACATCCGGAGAAAAACTGTCCTGCAGTCCTTCTGAAAAAAAACCCTTGGAAAAGGAAACAAAGGACTTCAGGCGCCGCCCAAGAGAAAGATGATATCTGGCCTCAATACATCGGGCCATTATTATTTCTTTGGTCCAAGACCGTTCTATTTTGTATTTGAGTTTTTTTTTATGAGATGCCCCATCCTTCTGAGCAGCATATGTTTTTTCGTGTTGAAAAAAAAATGTGTATGAAATGCTCCGTTCCCTTTTCGTTGTTTCAAAGACCCTTAACAGACTCTGTGAATTCACATGCTTCCGGTAGTATCCGAGGATCTGCCTTGAGCCATAAAAAGGACCTTCTAAGGATAAGGCCAGCCAAGTGGGATGATCCACAACAGCCACTTTCATAGGTTGACGGAATTTTCCTATTTTTATCAGAGCTTCTCTTTTTACCATAACAGTCACAGAGGGGATAAAACAGGGTTTTAAAAGCAGGGGCTCAAAAACAGAACCGCAGTAATCCTGGAAAAACCGGCGGAAACAAGGTTTGAGCCCGGATTGATCTCTTGCAATGGTCCGTCCGCTGGCTGTTACCACCGTACACTGACCGAAAGCGCCGACGATTTTGTTGCTTGTAAATATATTCAGCTGCTTTTCTATTTTATCGGCCGGCCAGTAGTCATCACCTTCCAGTACAGAAATATACTTTCCGCTGGAAAAATCAAGGGCCTGGTTGTAAGACTCTGCCAGGCGGTACATCCCCCAATTATGGATGTGCCTGATCAGACGGATCCTTTTGTCTTTTCCGGCATATTTCTCAATTATATAAGCTGTATTATCGGTTGAAGCATCCTCGACAACGATCATCTCCCAATGGGGATAGGTCTGGCCCAGCACTGATTCAATACACTGTCCGATATATTTTTCGTGGTTATAGGTAGGAGTGATAAGAGAAACCAGTTCGTTTTTATCCATTCTTATGTTTCTGACCTATCATACGTCGCTGGGCTGTTTGTGTTTATCATCTTATCAAGGATTACCATGACTTCCTCAGATGTTATGGCCTCCAGACATAAGGGCTTGCGGCATCTGGGCCAGGAACCCATATAAGGTCTTGAACAGGGTGAGCATTGCATTTGATCTCCCTTATACAAGGAATAACTGTTGTGGCTCAGGGCACCATACCTGACCGGTGTTTCCGGACCAAAGAAAGCAATAAGAGGTATGCCCTGGGCAGAAGCAATATGCATGGGGCCTCCGTCATTGGATAAGAAAATATGAAAATGATCCATCAGGGCAAAAAGCTGGGACAAAGAAAACAATCCGGCAGCATTTACGAACCGGCTTGTTTCTTTCTTCATAAAAGGGATGATCCTACGGATCGTTGCCTTTTCTCTTTTGATTCCAATGGCCACGACATGAAAATCATTTTCCAGCAGATAATCAATCACCTCAGCCCACCTTTCAAATGGCCATCTCTTAGCCTTGACTGGATGGCTCAAATGAACTCCAGCCAGCTTTTTATCCGTTAACCCGTGATCTGAGATAAATTTTTTTACATGGGAACTGTGTTTTGGTAAATAGACCAATCTCTCCAAATCTATTTGAGCTGGCTTTTCTATTTGCAAAGGTTGAACCAGATCAAAGTAACTCCATGTAATATGCTGGCGGTTATTAAACGTTATTAAGTGCGTGTACATCCGGTTTTTGGCTCTTTTTTGATTGTTGTCGTTTTTAAAACCGGTCCGGAGACCAGCTCCTGCTAGATAATTCAGTAAGGTCGAATAGTTAGCTGACTGGGTTAAATCCACACATGCATCCACATTTTCTTTTCTGATCTTCCTTAAAACGGAAAAAGCCTTTATGGAGTCTGATATCTTTTCAACATCAAAATTGAATATTTTATCTATATAAGGCTGGTTTCTGACTATAGGGATATTTTTCGTGCCTCCCAAAAATATAACCCTTTTTCCATTCTGATGTATGGCCTTTATCATTGGAAGCGCCAGAACAAGGTCACCAATGCCTCTCAGTTTTGTCACCATCACAGTCTTAACACTGCGGGGAACAGGCCTTTTTCTTATTTTTGCCATCACGGAAAAGAAAAAACAGATGAACCGGCCTATTTGAGTGTCAAGGACCACCAGAATATTGAATTTCATAGTAAGGCCAATGCCATTAAATCAGACATGAACAGTGTTATCATAAGGCGTATTGAGGATTATTATATTTCTTCCTCCCGAACAATGTCAAAAACAAAAGACCCCCTTGGATGATGAGCGAGTCGAGATATTATAAACCTTATGAAATTCAGGTGTGGCTGAAGCGACATTAAAGATTTAGCCTTCGGATGAGGCTTTTCGAGGGCATCCAGCGAAGCTGGACGCTGAGTATGTCTGACCCACGGACGGGGGGAGTTACGCAAGCGCAGAGAAAAACGAAGAAGAATGGCGTTAAAAATCTTTAGCGAGCACAAGCCATGTCTGAATTTCATATCGGCTCGCCTACAAGGTAAAATATGTATGCATAAGAAAAAAATCATATCAGCAACTAAAGTAATCAACAGGCCCTTAATAAATAAAACATGAACAAGACTGTCGATCATGATAAATTTGTATGCGGATGCATACATATTTTATGAATGATCCAAGTTATTCTTCCAGGATATATTCCTTGAAATGGAACACCACACAGGCTAGACCGAGAAAAACAATGGTAATCAAAAGGAGCATGATAACCGCCAGAAACGGTGGGGTCTGTTCAAGCCTGAAAAGAAGAAAGGAAAACCTTCCTGATGGGGGAGAAGGAAGCAAAGATTTCAGGTAGTGGACTATGGCAAAACGCTGGGTGGAACCCGGAAAATACTGAATGACATTCTCCCATCCGAAGCTGAAAATCAATCCGAACATGATAGACCTTTTGATAAAAGTGCCTATGAAAGTGAATAACGAAGTGTAGCAAATAAGTCCCAGCACAAGAACGGCTGTATCCCTGAAAAGAATTTTATACA
>CAZSZS010000138.1:0-14784 GCA_964611275.1 uncultured Eubacteriales bacterium | reverse complement strand
TATTGGTTTGGGCTTTAACGGGTTGAATTTTGGTAGTGGATTTAGAGCTGCTGCGTTTTTTAGCAGGAGGGGGCGGAGGAGGCGGAGGAGGCGGAGGAGGGGCCAGGAACGCGCTGTAAACTTGGACTTCAGGAAGGTCTCCGGGATTAAGGAGAGGAATAATAAGAGCAGCAAGGATAATGGAAGCGTGCAGGAGGAAAGCAATGGGGAAGGCTATGGCCTTACGGACACTGCCTTTTTCGGCTTTATAGAAAGCGTCGCGGAACATTCCGGTTGATTCGTCAGGTTTTTTCTCCTTTACTTTTTCTGCCATTCTTAACCTCTTTTAATGTATTTTATTATTTCTATAATAACAAAAAAATCCATAAAAGTATAAATGAAAAAAAGGCAATTTACAAGTTAAAATAATTATTTGCCCATACCTTTTTTTGGTTTAAAAATAATTTTCCAAAAGTATATGATAGAACATGAAAGATAGACCGAAGAGTAGGTACCTATTATGACGCCTATCATCATTGTAAAAGCAAAGTCATTGATAACTTGTCCTCCGAATAGGAACAGAGCGGCTACAGTGAGAAAAGTCGTTCCTGATGTGATAACGGTTCGGCTCAGAGTTTGATTCACGCTTGCATTTAAAAGACTTCCGAAGTCGGTTTTTCTCATAAGTTTAATATTGTCTCTTACCCTGTCGAAAATGACAATGGTATCGTTCAAGGAATACCCCACAATGGTGAGGATAGCGGCAATGACAGGAAGATTCAGCTCTCTGTTCGTCAAAGAGAAAATTCCCAAGGTGATGAGAACATCATGTGCCAGCGTTAAAATAGCAGCGATCCCATAGGCGTATTTAAAACGTATTCCTATATAAATAAGCATGCCGAACAGAGCCCATATCGTGGCTTGCGTGGCTTTGCGTCTGAGGTCGTGTCCGATTTGGGGCCCTACGGTTTCACGGCTTAAAATAGCGACATTACTGAGAAAGGTGTTGCTTTTTAAGTAATCGATGACACTAGAGTCGATTCCTTCCAAATTTTCAAGTTGGGAAAAATCTTGAATGATTCCTTTGAGTTCGGATGACTTCCTTTGATTGACTATGATTTCCGCTATTTCAGAAGCTCTTTCCGGGTATTCCGGTTCAAGGATGTCAGCGAGATGTTCAAGGTTGATATTATTTAAGTCGGGGATACCCTGTTCTGCAGCCTTGAGTCCATCCTCGGTTCTCAGAGAATCCACCACCATCTGGCCTATGATTTCATGGGATTCGAGTTCCGGAGTATCTTCTTCCTCAGAAACATCCTGTAAGGTCCGAATGATAAATTCCCTTCCCGTATTGCCCATCTCCTGTATTATGGGGCCTTCAATACCGGCTTTTTGCAGAGCGTTTCTGACTTCTCCAATGGGGACCTGATTATTAAAGATCACCCGGACTAAAGTCCCCCCTGCGAAATCAATACCGTAATTTATGCCTTTGCCTACCGTTATATTGATAAGTCCGATGACTATGATGATTCCTGAAAGTCCCAGGGCTATGAATTTGTACTTCATAAAGTTAAAGTTTGGGTTTTTTATGAGCTGCATCTTTATATGCTTAAGTCCTTTTTCTGTCTCTTTCTGGTAATGGTTAGGTCAAAGATCAGCCGGGATACAAACACGGCTGTAAACATACTTGCTGTTATTCCGATAATAAGAGTGACAGCGAATCCTTTAATAGGGCCGGTTCCGAATTGAAAAAGAAAGATAGCTGCAATAACTGTTGTGATATTGGCATCCAAGATGGTTCGGAATGCTCTGGAAAAGCCGGACGCAATGGAGCTTATGACACTTTTCCCTTGAGCCAGCTCTTCTCTGATTCTTTCAAAGACCAGAACATTCGCATCAACTGCCATACCCACTGTGAGTATGATGCCGGCCATCCCCGGGAGAGTCAGATTGGCTTTAAGGTAGGCCAGCACGCCTCCGATGATAAGGATATTTAAAATAAGAGCGACAATCGCGTTTAATCCGGACATCCGGTAATAGAGAGCCATAAAGACCATGATCAGAATAAGAGCCAGGATAATGGATCGAAGGCCTTTTCTGATCGAGTCTGCTCCCAGAGAGGGGCCTATGGTCCTGTCTTCAAGGAATTTGATGCTGGCAGGAAGAGCGCCGGCTTTTAATACAAGGGCGATATCCTCTGCTTCTTCACGGGCAAATCTTCCGCGGATGATTCCGGAACCCGGGATACGGTCTTCAATGGTCGCAACCTCCTGTATTTTGTTATCCAGAACAATGCTCAGAGGTTTTCCGATATTTTTTTCGGTTAATTGGGCGAATCTTTTTGAAGCTTCGGGATTCAGCGTGAAGGACACGGCAGGATTGTTCCATTCGTCAGTAGAAGCATAAGCGTTTCTGAGGTCTTCTCCGACGATTTCTGCTATGTCACTAACAAGGTAAAAATCCCCTTCCGTTCTTTTGGGATCTCCTCTCAGCACTTCCATGTTTGCAGGAACGTCTCCTCCGTATTCCTGTAAAAGAGTGTCTCTGTCGGGAGCAGGCCCTCCTTTGACAAGTCTGAATTCCAGCCGGGCTGTTGTCTTTAATATTTCTTTCACCCGGTCCGGGTCTTCGACGCCGGGAAGTTCGACGATGATCCTGTCTCCGGAAAGGCCTTGACGCTGGATCGTGGGTTCTGTGAGGCCGAGCTCGTCGACCCTGTTTCCTATGGTCTCTAAAGACTGCCGGACTGCCTGGTCCCTAAGATAGGTCGCAACACCGGGATTCATGGTTACGTTGATGTTATCGCCAATAGCCCTGTGGCTCCACTCTTTGAACTCACCATCCAGTATCTCTCTTACCTTTCCCTGTTCTTCCGGGGCGATTTCCTGAACAGTAAACTCTCCGACTTTGTTCTCTGTTTTAACGATGGAGTCAAAGGAGATGTTTTCTTTTTCAAGGGACTGCCTTAACCGGGAGATTTGCTGATCCGTTTCAGTTCTGATGGAGTCGTCTGTCATCACCTGTAGAACAAGGTGCATTCCTCCCCGCAAATCAAGACCGAGATGTATTTTATCTTTAGGGGGGGTGGCCAAATAAACAGAGAGCCCTAGTACAGCGAGGACCAGGATGACCTTCCAGCGTAATTTCTTTTTCATCTTCTGTCTTATTTAATCTTTCATATGGTTTTTACGTCAGGGGAGGCAATTATTTAGTACTCGCATCTTTGTTTTGAATAACAGCCACGGCATTTTTCGATATGTCGATTTTAACATTGGCGGAAATCTTTATCTCAATTTTATCCTGCTGAACACCCATAACCGTTCCATGTATTCCGCCTGTGGTTATTATTTTGTCTCCGGGCTTTAATTCGTCGACCATCTGCTGGTGCTTTTTTTGTTTTCTTCTTGAGGGGAGAATGATCAGTAAATAAAAAATAACAAAGACAAGAACAAAAGGAATTATGGCCGTGATAAAACTGCCTCCGCCAGGGGATGCAGGCTGAGCCTGACCGACTAATGTCATTAAACTGCCTAAAATCATCATTGATCTTCCTCTTTATTTAATACTTTTTCTTTAAGTCTGTTAAGCGAATTTGTTTGAATAGCTTGCCTAATTTTATTAAAGATGTCAAGGTAAAAATGAAGGTTATGGATTGTATTGAGTATGGATGAGCTTATTTCATTTCGTTCGTAAAGATGGCGCAGATAAGCTCTGGAAAAATTCCGGCAGGTATAACAGGAACAATTTTCATCCAAAGGCCTGGAATCCGATTCATATTTTTTATTTTTTATCACCAGTTTTCCCTTACTGGTGAAGAGGGTTCCGTTACGCGCATTCCTTGTGGGGAGAACGCAGTCGAAGAAATCGACTCCCAGTTCCACGGCTTTGATGATGTCTTCAATATAGCCGATTCCCATGAGATACCTGGGTTTATCCCTGGGGAGAACGGAGGTTGATTTTTCAACGACATCAAAAAATTGAGTTTTTGGCTCACCGATCCCAAGTCCTCCCAGAGCATAACCGTCAAAACCGATCTCAGTCATTTCCCGAATGCTCTTCTTCCTGAGCTCCCATTCGATACTTCCCTGCGTGATGCCCCAAAGTTGTTGGGATGTGTTCATTTTCAGGAAATGTTCTCTGGACAGACGGGCCCATTTTGAAGTGAGGGACGCTGCTTCGGTTAATTCTTTTTTTTTGTACGGGTAGGGCACGAAATAGTCCAGAGGCATCATAATATCCGTTCCCAGAGTCATCTGGATATCAATGATGTCTTTGGGAGTGACGAATATTCTGGCCCCGTCGAGATGGGAAGAAAACCTGACTCCGTCTTCTTTTATTTTTACAAGCGGAGAAAGACTGTATATTTGGTATCCTCCGCTGTCAGAGAGGATAGGCCTGTCCCAGGAAATAAAAGAATGGATTCCTCCCATTTTTTTAATCACGTCCATTCCGGGTCTGAGATAGAGATGGTATGCGTTTATCAGTATCAGCTGGGCACCCAGTTCTTTGACTATGGAGTGGGGGAGGGATTTGATGGTGCCCTGGCTTCCGACAGGAGCAAAGGCTGGTGTTTGTATGGGGCCGTGGGGAGTGTGGATGATGCCGAGCCTGGCAGATGAGTTTTTGTGTGTGGCTTTTACCTCAAATGTTTTGGGCATGAATCAAGTATACCATATATTTGGGGACCTCCCCCATGTTATAATATAAAAAGGTACGGATCATGAATTTCACTCTCTTCGGTTATCCCAAAACTGGAAAGACCACTCTGTTTAACCTTTTGACCGGAGCCAGAATCGAAGTGAAGAGTTATGACCAGGGGAAAAAAGAACCGAATGCCAGGACTTGTCCGGTTCCGGATGAGAGATTGGACAAGTTGAGCCGGCTTTTTCCTGAAAAAGAAAAAATCAGTGCCCAAATGGATTATATAGACCTTGCGGGAGTGTCTTACGGAGAGATCAAGAACGAATCTTATCTTGATTACTTAAGGAAGGCAGACGGATTGACTCATGTAGTGAGAGGTTTCAAAAATATAGAGGTTCCTCATCACAGAGAGAAGATCGAAGCAGCTTTTGATATAAAATCAATCGAAGAGGAGATCGTGCTGGCTGACCTTATATCCGTTGAAGGCAGAATGGAAAGGCTTGAAAAGGAACTTGAGAAAACAAAATCACCAGAGGGAACAAAGGAAAAGGAAATTTTAGAGGGGATAAAGGAAAGCCTGGAGAAAGGAGTTTCCATAAGGCAGTTGAGCCTCAAGCCGGCCGAAGAGAAGCTTATAAAAAATTTTGCTTTTTTGAGCCAGAAGCCTCTTCTCCATATCATCAATGTGGATGAACAGGACATTCGGCTTATAAAAGAGCCGGAGAAATTATATTCTCCGGATGAGAAGGGAACCTGTGTTCTTGCTTACTGCGGAAAAATTGAGTCTGAAATCCTTGAGCTTGAGGGAGAAGACAGAAATGCTTTTATGGAAGAATTCGGGCTTGAGGAGCTCAGTATCTCAAGGTTTTTAAAGTCTTCTTATGAGCTGATGGATGTGATCACTTTTTTTACAGTAGGGAAGGAAGAAGTCAAATCATGGACCCTAAAAAGGAATTCATCAGCGCTTCAAGCCGCAGGGAAAATCCATACGGATATTGAAAAAGGATTTATCCGCGCGGAAGTGATCCAGTGGGATGATTTATTAGCGCAGGGATCCTTTCAGGAAGCAAGGAAGACAGGGAGCATAAGGCTTGAAGGGAAAGACTATTTGGTGCAGGACGGGGATGTGCTCTACTTCCGCTTCGCCAAATCTTAATTATTCATAAAATTACCCTGCGCCCGCATCTGCAGCAACCTCGGCTCGTGAATAACCAAGATTAATATTTAGTAAAACAAACTTGAAGAATTGTGTTTTTTGAGTTATATTACATTTTCTATAAAATGGAAAAAGAAAAAAAGGAAAAAAAGAAGAAAGAAAGAAAAGCAGGCACTTTCAGAGAGTATTTTGAACTGATTGTGGAAACCGCTCTTTTCGTTTTTTTTGTTATGACATTCATAGTCCAGGCTTTTCAGATACCCACAGGCTCAATGGAAGATACATTATTGGTGGGTGATTTTCTTCTGGTCAATAAATTTGCGTACACAGAGCCCCTTTTTGCCTTTGAAGACACCCTTCTGCCCAATAAAAAAATGGAAAGAGGAGACATTGTTGTCTTCAAGTACCCCAATGAGCTTTCAAAAGATTTTGTTAAGAGATTGATAGGACTGGAGGGGGATGAAATAAAGATTGTGGATAAACAGGTCTACGTAAATGGGGAACCCATCAGTGAGGATTATAAAGTCCATAATGATGATCAAATATTTACAGAGGATAATTCCTATCATTATGATGATTACATAAGAGATAATTTTGGTCCCTTCACAGTGCCTCCCGGCCAGTGTTTTGTTCTAGGTGATAACAGAGACAACAGCCTGGACAGCCGATACTGGGGCACTCTTCCTATCAAATATATAAAGGGAAAGCCCTGGATCATTTATTTTTCCTATAAAGCTGAAAGGGATGCCTATCTGAAAACAAGCCTTAGAGACAGGCTTGGAAGGCTGACAAAGTTTATCGTGCTGGCAAGATGGCACCGCATGTTCAAAATCATACACTAATCCCTCCCCGAGCAAAATACGGATTTAAATTCAAGGCTATTGGCGTTTTTTGATCTCGACTTCTTCGTAAGAAGAAATATAGAGGACAGGGTTTTCTATGTTAAAACTAGATTTAAATATTGAACTGTTCACAATGCCATCCATGTCTTTTCCCAGTGGGAGTCCCAGATAATGAAGAAAGGTGGGGGCCATGTCTATGATTTTCATGTCCTCGATATTTTTCCCCGGTGATATGCTCTTCCCATAGAAAAACACGACTCCTTTAGGAGCGTTTTCGTGATAGGCAGAGATTTTTGGATTTCCCAGGGCCAGCTCCACCATTCTTTTCCAGATAGGAAGATAATCTATCCCGTGATGGGAGAAAACCACAAGCAGCTCATTATCTTTCTTGGCTGCGAGATACTTTCCAATGACCTCATCATAGAATTGATAATACCTTTCTATTATGGAACCGTATTTGCTGATTTCCTCCTGGTTGACTTCTTCGAACAGATCCGGAAAGCTGTATTTGTAGAAATATTTTTCGACCAGATTGATTCCCCTGAGTAAAATATAAACGATATCTGGATTTGTTTTCTTTGTTTCTTTTTCTGCGGACTCTAGAAACTGCACATCCGAAACAAACGCGCTTTTTGCGGTCATAAGGATTTCATCGGATTCAAAGTCTATCCCCTCAAAGAAACGGGTCAAGAGGCTTTTGGTATTTGGAGATAATGGGCCGGTATCCTGGATGCGGTAGTTTTCGTCTTTTTTTAAATAAGGTGTTTTGTTGTTCTCAAGGATCTCCCATATATCCTTTGTCTTTTTTGGCGCCTCATAAGCAAGGCTTTTTATCAGCCCTATTCTTTCCAGTTGTTTGAATAGAATAAACCTGGGAATGGCATGTACTTCCCTATTAAGGGGCACAACAAGACATTTCTCACTCGAGACCTGTCCGTGTTTGTAGGGAAGTTTTCCGGTGTTGAATGATTTGTTTAAAATAACAAGCTCAGTCGGCGTGAAATTTTCGAGTTTTCCCCAGCTGCCTGCTTCCATAAGCCATGAAAAATTAGGGAGTTTTTCTTCGCTTATGAGAGGTATGATGAAATCAAAACTCAAGCCTTCCATCCCTATGATTGTGATTTTCATATCCAGGGGTTTTGCATCCAACTCAGCTATTTTGCTGACTTTTTCAGGTTTTGGATAGGAAGCCCGTAGGTAAAAAGAATATCCTGTGATAAGCACGAGTACGCAAAAATAGATGATCAGGAAAACATATTTTTTTTTGTAGATGATAAAAAATAAAAAAGAAGCAAGGCCTGTGACAACGGCAAAGAAAAGGCTCAGGCTCTGCCCTCGGGTGAGCTGGGATATCTCCGGGCTGAGAAGGCTTCTGAAGAGTCTGTGGTTTGCTCTGAATAGAATAAGGTAAACAAAGACAATGATTATGGAGCTGGCGAAAAGAAATGACGGGGATACAAAGGAGACATTTATTTTCTTTCCGGAAAAAAACTGGATTATAAAAAAGAAGATGATACATATGAGGGCACAGGCTATCCCGTAGACAAGGCAGAGAAAAAGTAAAAAAGGGATGAAGGAGCCTGCCTTCAAAGGCATGTCTGTGTTCAAGTTATAGGTCAGGAGGGCTAACAGAGCGGAAAAAAAAATTCCGCTGATGAGGGAATTGGTAAAGACTTTAAGGAATTTCATTATTCAAAAAGTTAACATGATTTGGGGGATTCGTCAATAATCCTGTTGACCGGAAGCGCTGAATGCCATAATATAAAAGTGAAAAATGGATCAGCCGATCATCGCCATTCTAACTGACTTTGGAGACCGTGATTTTTTCACTGCCTCTATGAAAGGGGTCATTGCCAGTATAAACCCGAACGCAAGACCTATGGATATAACCAACAAGGTCCCCCCTTTTGATATATCTGCGGCTTCCTTTATTCTTAAAGTGAGCTGCAAATATTTTCCGGCGGGGACTATTTTTTTAGTGGTCGTAGACCCCGGAGTAGGGACATCCAGAAGAATCATCATTGCCGAATCCCTGGGTTATGCTTTTGTTGCCCCGGATAACGGTGTCCTCAGCTGGTTTATGGAAGAAGATGAAGAGATCATTGTGAGAGAAGTGAACTCCAGCCACTATTTTCTTCCGGAAATAAGCCGGACTTTTGAAGGAAGGGATAAGATGGCCCCGGTGGCCGCATGGCTGTCAAAGGGGATAAAAATAGAGAATTTCGGTCCTGTTATTGATGATTATCATAAAATGGCGATAGACAAGCCTGAAAAAGAAGGGAATAAGATTTGGGGAAGGATCCTATATCAAGACGGGTTTGGGAACCTTATCACGAATATATCTGAGAGGGAATATCTTGAGTTGGCCGGGGAAGCGGGTGAAGGCTCCTTTGTCATTTCCCTGCAGGAAAAAGAGATCCCGGTCAGAGAAAGCTATGAGTCAGTTGAAAAAGGTCAGCTGTTGTCGCTTGTCAACGGGCAGGGATTCATTGAGATCGCCAAACGGCTGGGCTCTGCAGCAGCTGATACAAAATCAAAACCTGGAGATCCAGTACTGCTTAAAATCAAAAGAAAAGAGTAACTGGATTTAACATCAACATGGACTATTTAGCGGGATCGATCGATTCCATAGTGTATTACAGCCCGGACAATGGTTACACGGTCTGCCGGTTTTCTCTTGAAGGGGGAGAAGCCATAACAGTAGTGGGGAATTTTCCGCCTCTTTCTCCGGGAGAAATGCTGAAACTCAGCGGCAAATGGGAGATCAATCCTCGTTTTGGCAAGCAGTTTCATGTGGATAACTATATTCCGGTCCTTCCTTCCTCAGCCAAGGGGGTAGAAAAATTCCTTTCCTCAGGAATGGTTTCCGGAATAGGACCTGTGCTCGCCAAAAGAATCATCCAGCGTTTCGGAGAGAACACAATGGATGTCCTTTCCGATGAACCGGAGAAGCTCTGTGAGGTAGAGGGGATTGCCAAAAAAAAGCTCAGAGAGATCAAAAGGTCGTGGGTCGAGCATGAAGATATTAGGGAACTGATCATATTTCTACAGGAACACAATGTCTCAAGCACCCTTGCCGCCAAGCTGTACAAACAGTACGGAAAGAGAGCTTTTCATATCATAAAGACCAATCCGTACCAGGCCTGTTATGATATTTGGGGCATTGGATTTAAAACAGCAGACAGCATGGCTTTAAAGCTGGGTATGGACCCCGGCTCGCAGGAAAGGATCAAAGCTTATATCCATTATCTTTTGGAGAAATGCAGTGAAAACGGTCATGTTTATGCTAAGAAGTCAGAACTTTTAAGAGCCTGCTGTGAAGACCTGGGAATTGAGAGTCAGGGTTTCCTTTCAGCCATGGCGTCTCTTGAGAAGCAGAAATTGGTGGTCACTGAGAAACTTGACGGGGATAGTGCTGTTTATCTGCCATTCTTCCATGAAGCAGAAGAAGAAGTGGCCTCTTCCCTTTACGGCCTTGTGTCTTTCCCTTCTAAAAGACCTTTGTTCGATGTTGAAAAGGCCGTAAAGCAAATAGAAGCAACGTCCCGCATCGATTTCACTTACGAACAAAAACGCGCGATAAAGGACAGCCTTTTCAAGAAAATCCTGGTCATCACAGGAGGCCCCGGAACAGGCAAGACCACCA
Source organism: uncultured Eubacteriales bacterium (assembly GCA_964611275.1). Taxonomy (GTDB): domain Bacteria; phylum Acidobacteriota; class Aminicenantia; order Aminicenantales; family Aminicenantaceae; genus WJMT01. The sequence goes on along the minus strand of CAZSZS010000138.1, from coordinate 4,520 downwards.
TAGTCAAGGCCATCGTCAGTATCTTTAGGAAGTGGGAAAAGAAGATCATTCTTACAGCGCCGACAGGGAGAGCTGCCAAAAGGCTTTCAGAAGCCACTGGAAAACAAGCCAAGACCATCCATAGGACTCTGGAATATCTTTCCAAGACGGGAAAATTCAGAAGAAATGAAGTGCATCCCCTTGAAGGCGATGTCTTGCTTATAGACGAATTTTCCATGGTTGATCTGCCTCTGATGTACCATTTGTTAAAAGCGGTTCCCAGGCATATGCATCTTATTTTAGTAGGGGATAAGGATCAGCTTCCCTCAGTGGGACCGGGCGCTTTGTTGAAGGACATCATAGATTCCGGGACCTTTGATGTTCTTGTTTTGAGTAAGATATTCAGACAGGAAAGTCACAGCCTCATTGTAAGCAACGCCCATAGAATCAACCAGGGCAAGTCCATTATAAAACCTAAAAAAGGGGATGAGGATTCGGATTTTTATTTCATTTACAATGAGGATGAGCAAAAGGTTTTCAAATTGATCATGGATATGTGTGCGCACCGCATTCCGGACAAGCTCGGTCTTCCGCCTCTTTCCACACAGATCCAGGTCATAAGCCCTATGTACAGAGGATTGGTCGGGGTGGATCACCTGAATGAAGAACTGCAGAAGCGGCTGAATCCGGGAAGCGAAGGACTTAAGTTCGGAAAGAGAGATATAAGAATCAGGGATAAAGTGATGCAGATCCGGAATAACTATGAAAAAGAAGTATTTAACGGGGATATAGGCAGGGTCAAGGATATTGACAAAAAGACATACAGTGTGCTGGTTGATTTTGACGGAAAAGAAGTCCTGTATTCCAGAGAAGAGGTCAATGAGATCGTGAATGCTTATGCGATATCCGTTCACAAATCACAGGGCAGCGAGTACCAGGCAGTGGTCATGCCTCTTCTGACACAGCATTACATCATGCTTCAGAGGAATCTGTTTTACACAGCTCTGACCCGGGCCAAAAGATTGAGCTGCATCATCGGTTCGTACAAAGCCCTGTATATCGCGATAAAGAACAACAAACCCATATTGAGGAACGGGCTTTTAAAGAAGAAATTGATAGACCTGATGAATCAGGAGCGATGGAACAGGAAAGCCGAAGAGCCGTCTTGACCCTTTTTCATTTTTTAGATATAAAAGGAAGGTCGTTTGGTTTGATTTTATACGCCTGTAGCTCAGCAGGATAGAGCGATGGATTCCTAATCCATAGGTCGCCGGTTCGAATCCGGCCAGGCGTATTTTATATTGGGGGTCGGACCATGGTATGTTATTTATTATAAATAAATTAGAAAGAAATGAGCGCCTTTTTACTCTCTTAAACAGGCCATTTTGGCCCCAAAAAAGTCCATTTAAGAGGATTCTCAGGGAAATGATAAATCATGGGATGTCCCCATAGCAGGTTTCTTTCTGTGAAGGTGTCCTCGGGAATAGGTGTGTCGAATCGAATTTCCTTAAGGATGATTTCGGTCTTTGTGTTTGTTCTCAGTTTGTCCTGCATGGTGAATTTGACGGGATAAAAACGGCCTTCGATAAGCCTCACCTCATCGACGGTCAGTACCTTTAAAAGCTTTCCGCTCCGGGCGTAAAATTCAACCTTTCGTCCAACGAAATTTTTCTTATCCACCCATATTTTCTGCGTATAGTAATTGCTTTGAGGAGTTTTCGATTCCAGATGCACAACAAAGCAGGGAACGCCTTGGAATTCTTCTTCATCAAGGAGACAGGCTGTGTAGTCTTTGTTTAATTCCTTGTCCCGTTCGGTTATGTCCTCATAAGAAAAATCCGATCCCATGAGTCTTTGTTTGAGCATATGCTGGGAGTATCGCTGGATCCGCCCTGCAGAGGGGAAGTAGATCTTCAGGACTTTCCCGATTTTAAGAATTTTTGTCCCTCTGTCTCTTTGAGGGCCCAGGAATTCGATAAATGATTTTTCAGGCCCCTCTGAAAAGCTTATGAAAGTCTTTGTCAGGGTCTTTCTGCCTATAGTAATGCGCATTTCCGTCTCTGTATAGAGAGAACTGGATGATAGATTCTGACTCATTTTGGAGAGGATATCTTCTGGTGTAAGGGAAGCTTGGCCCTGCCCGCTGAACGATGCAGAAAAAACGAAAACCGTAATGAGAGTGATGTTTCTCATTTCATTTTGTCCTTCTTGTCCTTAAAATCATATCATATCTTCTTTACTTCAGACCAGACCGGAGTGCCTGCACAGGAGACATCTTTGAACCTTTCACAGCGGGATAAAGGGCTGCTATCAATGCGATGACCACACCGAATACAATCGAGTTAATGAGGAAATAAAGGGTGAAATCAGGATAATAAACACTGCTGACAAAGGGAAGAGGAACTTTTATCCTGTCAAAGGCAGCACTGAAATCAAGCCCTGTTTTTTGGGTGATGACAGATACGGCCGCACCGATCCCTCCGCCTGCAAGAGACCCTATGATCCCAATGTAAAAAGACTCCACAAGAAAGAGGAGCCTGATCTCTCTCTCTTTCATCCCGAATGATTTCATAATGCCGATCTCATGGATTCTTTCCATGACCGACATGATCATAGTATTGAGAATAACAAGCGCCACAATAAGGAAGACAATAACGAGCAGGAGAATTCGGATGCTTTTGGCAAAGGAAAGAAACTTAACAAAGTAGTGCGTTTTCCAGGGGGCGGCCGTGATCCCCGGATGGCCCTCTGCTTCGAGCTTCTTTTCGATATCCCGGGCGGTTTTTATGGCCGCGTCAGGATTTTTTAGGAGAAGGAGGATCTCATGGACCGCACCGGGGCAGTCGAGTAATGTCTGAGCGCTTTCGAGGGGAATATAGAAGAGGCTTTTGTCTATTTTGTCAAATCCGGTCTGGAAGATACCATTGACCGTGAACGTAAGGGCATACAGGGAATAATTGATGTCAGTTGTGGCGACAAATAGTTCACTCCCGATGGAAACACCTAATTCATCAGCGAGTTTCCGGCCGAGCAGCATTTCCGGCGATGAGGATGAATCCAGGTATTGGCCCTCAACTATGTAATTTTCAAGATCCAGAAATTTTTTCTCCTTTTCGGGATCGATGCCCACAGCCACACAGGGCTGGCTTTTTTCGTCCCGGGAAAGGACCAGCAGAAACTTGATCCTCTCTGTCAAAGTGTCGATTCCCGTCACATCTTGAATGCTGTCCTCGATTTCCATGAAGTCAAAGATCAAGTGCTCTTTAGGCAGGATTCTCTCTAAACGCAGATAGTCCTCCTTTGCGATTCTAATATGACCTGTTTCGCTCCGGACCATATTTTCAAGAAAGCTCTCAGAGACCCCCTTGATATAGCTCTGGATAAAAACGAGGAACATCACGCCAAAGGCAATTGCCAGAGATGTAAGCAGAGTCCGTCTCCTGTTTCTCCAGATGTTTCTCCATGCCAGATGACGGAACCGTCCACGCATCGTATCACACGTACCTTAACGCCTCTGTAGGATGAAGCTGCGCTGCTTTGTAAGCAGGATAAACACTGGCCATGGCAGCTATGATTGTTCCAAAGATGAGGACAAAGATGAGACTGCTTAGGGTCACGTCTCCGTAAAAAATATCTTTGATCGGATAGATGGATGAGGCAAATTCAGACATGCCTTCTCCTATAAAGGAAATATTGACGCCTTTGACTTCGAGATACAGTCCACTGAGCCCGCCCAGAATACAGGCTGCTGCCGAACCAAAAAAACCGATAAAAGTCCCCTCGAGAATGAACAGGGTCATCAGTTCTTTTTTGCGCATTCCCATGGCGGCGAGGATCCCGATCTCTCTCGTCCGTTCGAACACAGCCATGAACATGGTGTTGGTGATTCCCAGGGTCGCGATAATAAGCATGATGATCGGAACAACCGAACGGTAGCGGGAACGCATCTTTCGGAATTTAAGGAAGTCAGAAGCAAGGTCCTGGTAGCTCTTTACTTCATAGAACTGATCCGCTCTATTCAGTTCTTTCATAAGGGATTCTTTCAGTTTTGGCGCCTGTCTTCTGTTCTTAAGTCTGACCGCGATTTCAGTAACCGATTCTCCTAATCCTAAGCTTTCCTGTGCAACGGATAACGGTACATATATGGCAGTCCGGTCGATTTGAGGATTTCGTGTTCTCAACAAACCCTTGATTTCCAGATCCAGGACATTCCAGCTGAAGTCCTCTGTTGATGAGATCATTCTAACCGATAAGACATCTCCTTTTTCTAATCCGATGTCCCCAGCTAGATCAGCGCCGATGAGCATGGCTTGATCGCTCTTTTTAAGAGCAGCATCTTTTGGCATATGACTCCTCAGATCAAAGGCACCCGGAACCGCTTCACTATCGATCCCTATGCCTGTACAGGGGATCTCGTTTGTTCCTTTAATAAGAGTAGCGAGAAAAACGATCCTCCTTTCAAAGGAAACAATGTTTTTTGTGCGAATTAATACTTTTTCTATTTTTTGGGGCTCACTGATAGTGATATCCAATGGGAATTC
>CAZSZS010000137.1:0-37665 GCA_964611275.1 uncultured Eubacteriales bacterium | reverse complement strand
CAAAATAGAACCCCCCAAAAAAAAGAAAACTACCGCAAAATCCTAGAGTTGGCTTCTCTCGGCCTTGCCCTTCCCTCTTCCATAGCCATCGGCCTTTTTTTAGGTTACTATCTGGATAAATGGCTTGGGACACAACCTTGGCTGCTGATTATTTTCCTTTTATTTGGTATTGCATCGGGTATAATATCTCTTATACGAGGAGTTAATAAATACAAAGAAGATGAGGATCCGATCGAATGACAGCGCGATGAAATGAATGTGAACAACCGGGACATTGAAGAGAAAATATTTAAGCGTATTCCTAAGGAGATCCTTATTATCTCCTTTGTTTTGTCCGTAGGTGCTTTTATCCTTTTTGACCTATTGAGCGCGGTTCTTTTATTGTTCGGAGGAGTCACAGCTGTTTTAAGCTTTATTTGGCTGAAAAGCTCCATCACAAGACTTTTAGATCAAGAGAAAAAAAAGGCTGTAAAATCAGCGGCTCTGCTTTACGGGATCAGGCTTGTATTGATTATTGCCGTGATATTTATTATAATTCTTTTTTTTCAAAATAAGGTATTGGCCTTTGCCGCAGGCTTCTCAACAATAATCATCGTGTTATTGATTGAAGGTGCGGCTGCTGCTTTGAAAATAATGAAATGGAAAAGCTAGAACACAGCTTATATATAGTAGAGCTGTTCAACAAATTGTTCGGTAAACCCCTGGCATGGCTGCTGTCTTTATTTGGAATCCACGTTCAAAATCCGGAGCAATTTGTACCCGACTATGTGGTGATGAGTCTTTTCGTCGTCATCATACTTATTGTCTTCTTCCGTCTTTCTTCCAGAAACCTAAAACCTGTTCCTTCCAAAATGCAGAGTTTCCTGGAATTACTTATCCATACCTTTGAAAACCAACTGGTTGAGACGGTAGGAGAACAGGGAAGAAAATACGTTCCTCTGGTTGCGACCATTGGAATATTCATATTTAGCAGTAACCTTCTCGGTCTCATACCCGGACTCATGTCACCAACAAGCAACCTGAATGTGACCGCTGCGTGTGCTCTGGTCGTGTTTATTTATTACCACTGGCAGGGAATAAAAAGCCAGGGTTTTTTTAAATATTTAAAACATTTTATGGGACCTATCCCTCTTCTTGCTCCCCTGATGGTGCCTATAGAAATAATCAGCCACTTTTCAAGAATTGTCTCTCTATCCATCCGTCTCTTCGGCAATATATTCGCGGAAGAACTCCTCATTGTTGTCATGCTATCCATAATCCCCTTCTTTCTTCCTCTTCCGTTTATGGCCGTGGCTATTTTTACAGCATTTATACAGGCTTTTGTTTTCGTATTGCTCACATGCATTTATCTATCAGGTGCAGTAGCTCAGGAGGAAGAACATTAAATGAAAAGGAGAAAAAAAATGCAAAAAAATTTAAAACCATTGATAGTACTCTTTTTTCTTTTAGTCGTGACAAGCGCGCCTCTATTAGCTCAAGAAGCGGATCTGTCTGACCAAAGAGCTTCTCTGTTTAAATTATCACTGATCATTGGCGCGGCTGTGATTACGCTTGCTGCTGCCGCAGGTATTTTTGGCCAAGCCAAAGCAATAAGCAGCGCCTGCGAGGGTATCTCCAGAAATCCTAATTCAGGACCGCACATCCGCTTTTTACTCATCTTCGGGTTGGTACTCATCGAAACCCTTGTTATCTATGCCCTTCTTATCTCTATCATTATACTCATGGTAAAGTGGGGACAGTACGCTTAGTTACAGATTGTAAACAATCAGGCCAAACTCATGCATGATTCTGTCTTCAGTATTGTCAAAACAACATTTAAAAGATTTGGTGAAGACAGATGCGGAAATTTTTCCATAATCATTTCTTATTTCACCTTACTGTGTGCCATACCGCTGGTTGCCCTTTTTGCTTTCATCACAACAAAGATATTGGGAAGCGCAGAGCTTGCCTTCCGCAGCCTTAACATCCTTTCGGACGAATTTTTTGCCCAGATGGATCCTCTCTTTTTTGAGCGGGTCCAAGTTTTATCAAAAAACATAGGTAATCTTGGTTGGTTCGGACTTGCCGGCTCATTCATAGCTGCCAGCTTCCTGTTTTCCAATCTTATCTATTCAATCAATTTTATCTTTAAAGCAAACTACCAAAAATCGTTTTTTTACAACCGGCTTATGGAATACCTGATCATGTTCGTTCTCGGAATAATTATGCTGACATCGATTTCCATAACAGCCATTTGGACAGCCCTGCACAAGACTCTGAAAGAAAGCGAGGTCATCGCCAATCATATAAATCCCAAAGTCGTGTCCATAACCGATAATTTCTTTATCCAGTATCTCATTCCACTCACTCTGACATTTGTTGTTTTTTTCATCCTTTATAAGTTTATTCCCGAAATCAAAGTCCATACGAAAGCAGCGGTTATAGCCGCGGTCATATGCACTTTATTGTGGGAGGTCTTTAAAGGTCTGTTCGCGTTTTATGTAGCCCATTTCTCAGCTATAGGGATAGTGCTGTCAAAACTGCTTCAAGGGACTCTGACTTCTATTATATTTTTCTTGCTGTGGATTTCCTTTTCTCTAATAATCTTTTTTTGGTGTGCAGAGCTAGCAGCCGTGCTTAATGAGAGGATTCATGAAAAAACAGCGTGACAAACCGTCTCCGCCTTATACAGTAAAAAAGATCGCCACATACCTGAACTGTCCTTTTGAAGGAAACGGTCAAGCTATAATAAAAGGAGTTTCCAGCATTGAAAAAGCCAAAAATGGCGATTTAGTCTTTTTCTCGGAACGAAAATTCAGGAAATCCCTTGAAGACACCCATGCTTCCGCGGCCATCATCCCAACCAGCGAAGCATTCAACCGGATCCCTGTCATCAAATCCGAAAACCCACATCTGAGCTTTATCAAGGTCATTGAACTTCTCCATCATCCCGAACTCCCCGAACCGGGGATTCATCCTACAGCATCGGTTTCTCCCTCGGCCAAAATCGGAAATCATGTCTCCATAGGAGCCTTCTCATGTATAGGGGATAATGTTGAGATAGGTAAGGGAACCATTATCTTTCCCCTTGTCACCATCTACCCTGGGGTTACAATAGGACAAGACTGTATCATCCATTCACATGTTTCCATCCGGAGTTCCACAGAAATAGGAAAGAACGTTATCATTCACAACGGAGTAACCGTAGGTTCGGATGGTTTCGGATATGTAAAGAAAAAAGACGGTTCCTACGAAAAAATCCCGCAAATCGGAAAAATCATCATAAATGACCGTGTTGAGATAGGTGCAAACACCGCTGTGGACAGAGCCGCCCTGGATAGCACTGTCATCCATAGGGGGGTCAAAATAGACAACTTGGTCCAGATAGGGCATAATGTCAACATAGGAGAAAATTCAATCATTGCCGGGCAAACCGGGATAAGCGGCAGTGTCAAGGTGGGGAAAAACGTCATCATGGGTGGCCAGGTAGGCGTAGCTGACCACATAGAAATAGGCGACAACGTGATCGTAGCGGCAAAATCCGGGGTTTCAGGCAATGTTCCGCCAAATGTGGTCATCGCAGGCTATCCGCATCAGGATATCATGACATGGAGAAAAATATGGGCGTCCTTATCACAACTTCGCCCCCTGATGAAAGAGTTTAAAAGGCTCAAAAAACGCCTTGAAAAACTTGAAAATCAAAGAAAATAACACCGGATACAGATAATCCTGATTAACCTGAATGATGAACGAGTTATTTGTTCCTCTCGATGTATTTATTCACAGCAAGTCCGGCCTCCACTCCGGCTCCCACAGCCGTTGCGACCTGGTTACTGCAGGCATCCGTCACATCGCCCGCTGCAAATATTCCCTGCTCGGACGTGGCCATGTTCTTTGTGACTATGATCTCCCCCTTGTCATTCAAATCCACCAGTCCTTTCACAATATCCGTATTGGGGATCATGCCGACAGAAACAAAAATACCCTCAATTTCTATCTTGGATTCCTTCTTGTTTATTATATTTAATATCGTTGCTGACCGGACCCTTTGGTCTCCGTTTATCTCTTTGACTACAGAGTCCAGCATTAACTCTATCTTTTCATTGTCCTTAACTCTCACCTGGAGTACTTTTTCCGCCCTGAATTGATCCCGTCTGTGAATGACAATCACCTTTTGTGCAAACCTGGTCAGGAACAACGCTTCTGTCAAAGCATAACTTCCCCCGCCCACAACAGCAATGACTTTATCTCTGAAAAAAGCGCCGTCACAAGTAGCGCAATAAGATACTCCTTTTCCCGTGAACTGGCGCTCGCCGGGGACATCCAGCTTTCTGTGGCTTGATCCGGTCGCAATAATGAGGCTTCTGGCTAAGAATTCCTCTTCCACGGTCGTCACAGTCCAGACATTATCTTTCTTTTCTATTTTCTTTATCTCGTCCTGACTTATCTCACATCCAAATTTTAAAGCCTGGGATTTAAATCCTTCCGCAAGCGAAAAAGACGACACGGCCTCGGGAAAACCAGGATAATTTTCTATGATATCTGTCAATAAGATCTGCCCGCCCGGCATTCCTTTATCCAGAATAAGAGTTTTTAACAGAGCACGCCCCGTATAAGTACCTGCTGATAGACCCGCAGGTCCGGCTCCTGCAATCACGACATCGTATGTTTGTTTCATGTCCGAATATTCCTTCCTTTTCTTGACCGATTATCCCCACCCAAGTTTCTCCTGGACAAGGTCAAAATAATTCCTTTTTGGTGATGAAATCAAAGAAAGCGCAAAATTACTGTTCTTTATTTCCACTTCTTCATTTTTCTTTATTAAATTCCCTCTTTGCCCGTCTAACGTCAGATAAGTCTTTTCTCCTCCTGAAAGGACTTTTATCCTGACTTTTGATTCTGACGAAATGACCATAGGACGAAATGTGAGAGTGTGCGGGCAGATAGGAGCAATGATAATAGCCGGGATATGAGGCTGTATAATGGGGCCGCCTGCTGAAAGGGAGTATGCTGTGGAACCAGTGGGTGTGGATATGATGATCCCGTCTAAACGGGGGACCGCTATCTTCTTTTCATTGATCCATATCTCACATCTGATCATCCTTGCCAGAGCCCCTTTATTTATGACGATATCATTCAAACAAAGAAACGTTCTCTTTTGGTGAGAGACCTCCAGCATCTGTCTGTGACTGACTATGGAATCATTTCCCTTTAAATATTCATCCAGAGTGATATACATCTCGCTAAGGGGAACTTCAGTTAAGAATCCAAGGCTGCCCATATTCACTCCCATAACAGGGACCCCAGACTTTGCAGCTAAATGAGCGATACTCAGCATTGTCCCGTCTCCCCCTAAGACCAGGACCATGTCAGATAAGCCAGGCACTTTTTCTCTGCCCAATCCCTTGTTTTTCCTGAGTTTTTTTGCTGCAAACTCTTCTAACACACATTCAATTCCGTTTTTTTCAAAATAGAGAATGAGTTCTCTTAATACATTTTTTATGTCAGGCGCATGAGGCTTTATGACAAATCCCACTTTTTTAATCTTTTTCATTCCAGACAGCCTCCTTAATCAATTTTGTTAATTTTTTTAAACCCGGGCCCTTCCCTGTAACAGAACACAAAAGAAAAAATTCTCTGTTTCCTTTCTGACCCTTTACCGGGCTTTCCGTTACATTCAGGACCTCCAGCCCCAACTCAATGATCTGTCCCACAACCCTATCCAGCACCTCTTCATGAATACTTGGATTCTTTATGATCCCTTTCTTCCCCACCTGGCTTCTCCCTGCTTCAAACTGAGGCTTGATCAGGGAGATGACCTCTCCTCTCCTTACAATATTCCGGACAGCCGGAAGCACCTTTAAGACAGAGATAAAAGACAAGTCCATGGTCACAAGCTGGATCTCTTCATCAAGATCGTCTTTTTCCAGAAAACGAGCGTTCTTTTGTATGAGCATAACTCTCGGGTCATTTCTTAATTTCCAATCGATCTGTCTTGTATCAACATCAACTGCGTAAACCTTTTGAGCCCCCCTTTGAAGCAGACAGTCCGTAAATCCACCTGTGGAAGCTCCTATATCCGCTGCGCTTATTCCTCTGACATCAATCTTAAATTCGTCCAGAGCTTTCTCTAATTTAATACCCCCGCGCCCCACATAAGCGGGCTTTTGATCTAAAGTAAGATCCGCACTTTTAGCAATGAAATCCCCGGCTTTCTTAACTCTTTTCCCGGAAGCTTTTACAAGCCCAGCCATAATCAATGCTTTGGCCTTATTACGGCTCTCTGCGAGCCCCTTGTCAACAAGAAGTTTGTCAGCCCTATCCTTCATTATTCTGTAAAAAAAACTGTTGTTCTATGATTTATACAGACATTCTATATAGTCAACAATACCATCTGTGTCCAGTTTAAACATTTTTCTTATCTGCTCGGCTTTTCCGACAGGGTATATCTTTTTTGGTATACCTATTCTTTTGAATCTAATATTAAAAATGTCCCTGCTGTCTAAAAATTCTCTGACCGCGCTTCCAAATCCGCCGTCAAGAACAGCTTCCTCTGCAGTAATGACCGTACTCCCTTTTCGAGCAAAAGCAAGAATCATCTCTTCATCCAGGGGAGTGGCGAATCGGGCATTCATAACAGCAAGGCTTATCCCCTTTTTTTCCAGCTTATGCGCTGCTTCCAGACAAGGATGAACCATATGACCGTAGGCAACGAGCAGATCTTTCCCCTCTTTCAAAAGCTCCCCTTTTCCAATAGGGATATCTTTAAAATCCTTATCCATAGGAACCCCGAATGCTTTTCCCTTCGGAAACCGGAGTGCGACGGGATGGCCATAAGAAAAGGCAGAACTCAACATATGCTGGAGCTCGTTCTCATCTTTTGGTGCCATGACAATCATATTCGGAAGATGCCTTAAATAGACAATATCATTGATTCCCTGATGTGTGGGACCGTCATCCGGTACAATTCCGGACCGGTCCAAAGCAAATATTATCGGAATATCCATCAAGCTGACATCATGATAGAGTTGATCATAGGCTCTCTGGAGAAATGTTGAATAAATGGCGACAACCGGCTTAAACCCGCTTAAGGCCAGTGCTGCAGAAAAGTCAACGGCGTGCTGTTCGGCAATACCCACATCAAAAAAATGCTCTGGAAATCTCTCTGCAAAATCTTTAAGCCCTGTTCCGCCCGGCATGGCCGCTGTGACAGCGACTATATCTCGATCTTTTTCTGCCAGCTTTTCTATTGTTTTTCCAAAAACCGACGAAAAAGTCGGGCGTGAATCGCCGCTCTCCATCTTTCCTGTCTTTATATCAAATGGGTGGGCGCTGTGAAACCTGGAAGGCTCGTTCTGAGCAGGAAGGTAGCCCTTTCCTTTTTTAGTGGCGCAAAGAACAACCACAGGACCGTCATAATATTTGGCCTCTTCGAATGCCTCGATCAAAGACTTCAGGCTGTGCCCTTCCACGGCCCCTATATAACGTATCCCGAGTTCTTCAAACAAAAGGCCTGGAAAGAAAGTCTTTTTTATTGCCTCCTCAAAAGCCCTGCCTGCTTTTATCAACGGCCATCCTACGAACGGAATCGTTTTAAGAAATGTCTTTGCATGATCCTTCATCCGTAAATAGTGCTGGCCGGAGACAAGATAAGTTAAATATTTTGACAAAGCCCCGACATTGGGGGAAATAGACATCTCATTATAATTCAAGACAATGACTACCTTTTCTCTGTGATGGCCTATCTGGTTCAAGGCTTCCCATGCCACTCCTCCGGTCATGCCTCCATCCCCAACGACCGCTATTATGTTATGGTTTTGATTTTTTTTGTCCCTGGCAACAGCCATGCCCATGGCCGCTGACAGCGCTGTTGAGGCATGGCCCGTGTTAAAAATATCGTGCTCGCTCTCATCTCTGACCGGGAAGCCTGAAAGGCCCCCCATTTTTCTGAGATTATAAAAGTCGTCCTTTCTCCCGGTGAGTATTTTATGCGTATAGCATTGGTGGCCCACATCCCATATTATTTTATCCTTGGGCGAATCAAAAACATAATTAAGAGCTAAAGTCATCTCAACAACACCCAGATTAGGGGAAAGATGACCGCCATTCTTGGAAACGACCCTGATGATCAGGTTCCTTATCTCCCCGGCGAGAGTGTAGAGCTCCTTATAGGAAAGATTTTTGAGATCCCGGGGCCTTTTTATCTGATCAAGGATACTTCTATTCTCCATCGTGCTTCTTAACCTCCAAAAGCTTTAAGGCCAAATATCTCAGCTCATCGGATACTATTGACTTCTCATCCAGCGCTTTGACCGCTGAGTTGACATATTTAAAAAGCTTTTTCCTTGCACTGTCACGGCCGCTGAAAAAGACCTCATTGGGGCTGAACGGTTTCCCGTCCCGTATATCCTCATACGAATCAAGGATATCATCCCTTATCTGAAAGGCAAATCCCAGGTTCCCTGCATACGTTGATACAGCCTCCAAATCATCAGGGGAAGCCTCTCCGAGCAGAGCCCCTGTTCTCACCGCAGCGGATATAAGACTGCCCGTCTTTTTCTTCGCTAACAAAGAGTAATCCTCTCTCTTCAAATCTTCTTTTGACGCTTTAATATCCAGGTACTGTCCGCCCACCATGCCTGATAGGCCCGCAGAGCGGCTGATTTCTTCTATAGCTTTTATTTTTTTTCCAAGAGCTTCACTTCGAACAGAAGTCTGTGAAAGAACCTCAAAGGCCAAGGTCAGCAGAGCATCTCCTGCAAGAATAGCCACATCTTCTCCGTAAGCTTTATGACAAGAAGGCTTTCCCCGCCTGAAATCATCATCGTCCATAGCAGGCAGGTCATCATGTATCAGAGAATAATTATGAATGAGCTCGATAGCACAGGCAAAAGGGAGGGTCGTTTCACAGTCACATCCAAAACTTTCCCCTGTACACAGCACAAGAAGGGGCCTGAATCTTTTGCCTCCGGCGAAAACAGCGTATCTCATCGAATCCGCCAGCCCTCCTTTATAGGGGTCAAGTATCTTCTTCAGCTCTCTCTCAATCAAATCTTTTTTAACTTTAATTTTTTCTTCAATTTTCATTTTAAAATGGAAGAGGCTCATTCCCTCCGTCATCAGGGTCCTCATTGTCTTCTTCATCATCTTCAGGAGGCTGTTCATCATTTTCATCTATATCAAAAGGCTCAGCCGAAACATTTCCTTCCTCGTCTTTGAGAAGGATCTCAACTTTTTTTTCAGCTTTTTCAAGCTCCTTTCTTAAAAATTTAGCGAGCTTAACCCCTTTTTCAAAAAGCTTCAAAGACTCGTCTAAAGACAGATCTCCCTGCTCTAACTTCCCTACAGTTTCCTCTAAATCCTTCAGAGCTTTTTCAAAATTCAGTTCTTTCATTTAATTCTCCTCTTTAATCCACCTGAATTATTCGTAAAAAAATGGCGATGTCCATTATTTTTTCTTATATCTGTCTTCAATCATCTTCCTTTTATCAACCGAACTGACCTCGCATCTAAACTCTCCCTTAAAAAAAGAAACCGTCAGGCTTTTTCCTCTGTCAACTGCATCGATCGTTTTGATAAGGGAGCCACTTCCGTCTTCCCAGCACAGAGTATACCCTTTTTGCAGTATATTTAAAGGGCTGAGGTTGTGCAATTGAGAAGCCAACATTTCCCATTTATTCTGAAGGCCGCTGCATCTTTCCTTAATGAGAGTCGTTATTCTCTGTTCCGTAAACCTCACTTCTGACCTATACTCAGCCATTTTCTTCTGTTCTGCCCTCATGAAATTGACAGCCCTGATATCAAGGTCATCCACGGTCTGAGCCAGTTGATACAACCTCTCCTTAAATCGCTGAAAAGCATGATGCCGTATCAATTCCATGACCCTGCTTTTTCTTTCCTGAGTCATGTATCTCATCTTGTGCTCCATCACCTTTTCAAAATTCTCGATCCGTTCGCGGAAAGCCTGCTCTTTTTCTATCAGTATCTCAGCAGCTGCCGAGGGTGTGGACGCCCGCTTATCAGCAACAAAATCAGCGATGGTGAAGTCTATCTCATGACCGACTGCTGAAATAACGGGGGCGGGAGACCTAAATATGGCTCTGGCAACTTCCTCTTCATTAAAAGCCCATAAGTCTTCGATGGAACCGCCTCCACGCCCGACTATAATGACATCCAAATCAGGAACAGTCCCTAGGTAATCCAGAGCTTTGACGATTTCCTCTGCCGCTCCTTCTCCCTGAACTCTCACCGGATAGATGAGTACATGAAGCCGTGCGAACCTTCTCTCTATTGTCTGTAAGATATCAATAATGGCCGCCCCTCTTGGAGATGTGACCACCCCGACTTTTTTCGGGAGTAAAGGAATGCTCTTCTTTTTTTCAGGAGCGAAAAGGCCTTCTTTTGCAAGCCTCTTTTTTAACTGTTCAAAGGCAAGCTGGAGAGCTCCCTTTCCCTTTGGTTCGACCTGTTCGACCTGGATCTGGTACTGCCCTCTCTGTGCATACACACTCACCAATCCCTTGCAGACGATCTGTATGCCGTCCTCCATCTTAAAGGGAATCTTAACAGCATTGGAACGCCACATCACAGCATGCAGCTGGCTGTGCTCGTCTTTCAAGTCGAAATACAGATGCTGTGAATGGGCGCGCTTGAAATTGGAAACTTCACCTTCTACCCATATCAACGGAAATTTGCTTTCAAGTTCATTCTTAATAATGTTTGTTAGCTCTGTAACTGAATATACCTTGTTTTTTTCCTGCGCGCTGTTACTGTTCACCTTCTCCACCCATTGTGATCCTTTCTATTACGATAGCTTTTCCTGTTTGATAATCTATCTCCAGGTAAACAGCATTAAGGATGAATCCTTCCTTTGAAGGGCTGAATCGCTGCGGTCTTGAAGTGATAAACCTGTCAACAGCCTGTTCTTTTTTGATTCCTATGACCGAATGATACCCACCCACCATGCCTATATCAGAGATATAGGCTGTGCCCCTGGGAAGGATCTTTTCATCTGCGGTCGGCACGTGCGTATGTGTTCCACATACAGCTGAAACTTTTCCGTCAAGATACCAGCCTAAAGCCTGTTTCTCAGATGTAGCCTCCGCATGGAAATCAACCACAATAACAGGGGTCTTTTTTTTCAGGGCTTTAATTTCCTTTTCAGCTATCCTAAAGGGGCAGTCTATAGGCTCCATAAACACCCTTCCCTGAAGATTTAAAAAGCCGACGCTTCTGCCTCCGGAATCCTTAATAACACAAGAACCTCTCCCGGGACAGGGCGGGGGATAATTAGCAGGTCTGATAATCCTTGGCTCTTGATCTATATATTCCAATGCTTCCTTTTTATCCCATATATGGTTGCCGGAAGTGATGATATCAACACTTGCAAGCAGCTCTTCTCCCACTTTTTCAGTTATTCCAATTCCACCAGCGGCATTTTCACCGTTTGCTGCGATGAGGGAAGTCTTATACTTTTTTCTTAAAGAAGTGAGGCAGTTTTTTAAACTCTTTCTCCCAGGCCTGCCGATCACGTCGCCCAGGAATAACAAACTTATCCTATCTTGCATATTCGACAGCCCTCATTTCTCGTATAACGGTAACCTTAATTTGACCCGGGTAGTCTAGCTCCTCTTTTATCTTTTTAGCAATGTCTTTAGCCACCGAAGAGGCCTCTTCGTCGGACATTTTCTGACTCTCGACTATGATCCTTATCTCACGGCCGGCTTGGAGTGCAAACGCCTTGGCCACTCCTTTAAAAGAATTGGCTATCTCTTCCAGTTTTTCCAGCCTCTTTATATATGTCTCAAGGAGCTCTCTCCTTGCCCCTGGACGGGCTGCTGAGAGTGTATCAGCCGCTTGAACCAAAACAGCTTCTACAGAAGAAAATTCTACATCCCGGTGATGGGAAGCAATGGCATCTCTCACTTCCTTTGATTCTCCGCACTTTTTAGTCAGGGACACACTGAGTTCTGTATGTGTCCCCTCGACTTCTCTATCCACAGCTTTTCCGATATCGTGCAGTAAACCGGCCCTCAAGGCAATCTTTTCGTTGGCGCCTATTTCTTTAGCCATGAGAGCTGAAAGATAAGCGACTTCTTTGGAATGCTGGAGAACGTTCTGGCCGTAACTCGTTCTGTACCTCAGTTTCCCTAAAAGCTTTATGAGCTCGGGATGCAGATCCTGGATCCTGAGTTCCAGCGCAACTGACTCTCCTTCCTCCTTTACCTTTTCATCCAATTCTTGTTTTACTTTCTCAACCACTTCTTCTATTCTTGCCGGGTGGATCCGGCCGTCAGCAATAAGCTTTTCAATAGCCAACCGGGCTGTCTCCCTGCGAATAGGGTCGAAACTGGAAAGGATCACAGCCTCAGGGGTGTCGTCGACGATTATGTCCACTCCTGTTGCCATCTCCAAAGACCTTATATTCCTTCCTTCCCTTCCGATAATCCTTCCTTTCATATCATCAGAAGGAAGGTCAACAACCGATACTGTGGTTTCAACGACATGTTCAGCCGCAGACCTCTGTATGGCTTGGCTTATGATATCCTTCGCCATATTTTGACATTTCTCTTTTGTCTCTTCTTCTATTTTCCGCACTATCTGCACGGATTCAAGTTTGGCATCATCCTCTATTTGACGGATGAGTTCTTTCTTCGCCTCTTCCTTAGTGAGATTTCCTATTCTCTCTAAATCCGCTATGGCTTTGTTTTTTATCTCCTGATATTCCTTTTCCTGTTCATTCAGCTCCCGCTCCCTGGAATACAGCATCTGTTCTTTATTTGATATGTTTCGTTCCCTGCGTTCCAGGTTTTTAAATTTCCTCTCTAAATTTTCCTCCTTTTGGACAAGCCTCCTTTCCATGTCACTCAGCTTCTTCCGCTGATTCCGAGTCTGATCTTCAAAATCAGACTTCAAGTTAATCAATTTTTCCTTGGCCTCTATGGAAGCTTCTCTTTTAATTTTATCTGCTTCCTCCTTGGCCTTTTCATAGATTTCTTTTGCCTCATCCTTTGCTCTCAAAACTGCCTGGACTCCTGATTTTCTCTTAACAAAGTAAAACACCAGGAATCCGATAAGGAGCCCAAGAAAAACAAAAGCGATGATTGTACCCAAATTCACTTCTATCACCTCCAACAAAGGGATGCTAGAGGAGAAGAACGTCGGGAGGCATACTCAAATCAAAATAGAGAATTCATTGTCAGAATGGTTCTACACATCACTAACTTTAACGTATTTCCTAAAAACAAATATCTCATCTATTTACTCTATGTCCATTTTTCTAAATTTATTTTCTTGCACGATCCGCATCTTTATATGTATTCACGCCTCTTAAGATACGTTCCTCCAGACTTTCTATTTCTCTCTCCATATTCCCTATGGCTTCATTTAATTTATCTAATTTCTTCTGTGAAAGAAAAAATTCATCGGCAATATTTAAAGCTGCCAAAACCGCTATCTTAACCATATCATTCGACTTGGACTCTACGGCCACCTTACGCATTTTTTTATCCACATAGGAAGTAAGGTGACTGACATACTTTTCATCCTCTGCGCCTTTGACCTTGATTCTAAATTTCTGGTCAAATATCTCAATCTCAATGACTTTATCAATCATATTCCAATTTTATCGATCTGGCTTATAATCGACTCAATCCTTTTTTTAATTTCTTCTCTTTCTGTTTGGAATCCTTTTAAATTCTCACTCAACTTTCCAGCTTCTTTCGCTTTTAGGGAAAGACTTTTTCTTTCTTTTTTTAACTCATCCAGTTCCTGTTTTAACTTCTCGTTATCAGCGGAAATCTCATTTATATAATCGATGATCTTTCCTATTTTCCCTTCCAGGATTTTAATTCTTTCCAATTCACTTGTCAATCTTTACCTCCTCCCCTTAAGTTTAACCCAAACTCTGTATTCAAAGCTTTTATTATCTTCTCTTGGAAACCGTCTGCTTCCTCTGCAAGCAGGGTCCTTTCCGGATGACGAAAGATAAATCGAAAAGATAAACTGACCTTATCTTTGGACATTTCTTTTCCCCAAAATCTATCATACAAAATATAATCTTCAAGATAGGGTATCATCAGCTTTTCTATACAGTCCTTGATTTCCTGATATCTAATATCCCGTCCGGTAATAAAAGAAATATCCCGGATTATTCCTGGATACCGGCTTACAGGAGAATATTCAAAGGGTTTGGGCTGTTTCTTTAGCAGACTCCCCAGGTTTATTTCCGCAGCCCATACATGTCCCTGAATAGAATAGGCACTGATTATGGACCGCTTTAATCCCCCCAGAAATCCTATTTTTTCCCCTTTGAAATTCAAACAAAGAGAATAATTTTGCTCAAAAAACGGATTCTCCTCTACCGTAAAGGAGAAATCCTCGAACTTCAGATACTTCAGCAGTTCTTCACACGTCCCCTTTAGATGAAAAAAATCGGACTTCTCCGGTTCCTTCTTCCAAAAAACAGGATCCAACTGGCCTGTGGTAGCAAAACCGAGTGAGTATCTTTCAAAATACTTCTCATCTTTCTTGAAATACACATTGCCCGTTTCAAAGACATGGACCCCTTCAGCCCCCCTGTTCATATTCCAGGCTATATTCCCAAGCAGCCCCTCAATAAGTGTTGTTCGTAACAGGGATGCCTTGAGTGATACCGGATTTCTTATCTCAACAGGATCCAGTCCGGTATTGAAAAGTTTCTCTTTCTCAGGATCCATGAAGCTGTAATTAACGACTTCATCAAATCCTTCATGGAATAAAAGCTCTCTGATCCTGTCTTCAATTTCTTTTCTTTTATTGATTTCCAGATTTATCCCCTGCAGCACGGGGATATGAGACGGAATCTTATCGTAGCCATAAAAACGAGCGATTTCCTCTATGAGATCGGCTTCCCGCTCAATGTCCACTCTGAAGTAGGGAACTTGAACTCTCCAAATCCCTTCTCTCTGCTTCTCCAATTTAAATTCCATCCTCTTTAAGAAATCAATAACAAAACCTTCATCCACATCAATCCCCAGCAGCTCTGAGACGCGATGATGCCGCAGTACTACCGTTTTTGCTTTTCTGGGCTTGGGGTAGATATCTATCATTCCCTTTAGTGCTTTGCCTCCTATCTGAGTCAACAGGGATGCGGTCATACCGGCAGCTTCCGGAGGGAAGGAAATATCCGTGCCTCTCTCAAAACGATAAGAAGCATCCGTCGGGATCCCGATTTCTTTCCATGTCTTACGGATAGAAACGGGATCAAAACAAGCGCTTTCAATGAATACATCTTTTGTTTCCTCTGTTACGGCCGTATCTTCTCCTCCTATGACCCCTGCAAGAGCCACGGGCTTTTTCTCATCGGCTATGACCAGCATACCCTGAGAGAGGGCGATATCATCACCTCCAAGGACTTTTATTTCTTCTCCGTTCCTCGCCGTTCTAACGATTATCTTGTTGCCACTGAGTTTGTTTAAATCAAAAGCATGAATCGGCTGAGCAGTTGAAAATAAAATATAATTGGTTACGTCGACGACATTATTGACCGGAGACAGCCCCATGGAACGTATTCTTTTAACCAACCAGGAGGGAGAAGGGCCCACCTTCAGATCCTTAACAATCTTACCGCAGTATCTGGGACAGAGGTCCTCTTCTAAAACCTGAACATCAAACGCATCAGAAATATTCTCAGTCGCCTCGAGCAGAGGGAATTTTCGATCCTTTATTGGAATCCCCAGACTGGCTGCCAGTTCCCTTGCCACACCTAAATGTCCGAGGGTATCAGGCCGGTTTGCATAGGTCTCAAGCTCAAGAACAACATCTCCGTCCTTTTCCTCCCATTGGTCGACTAACAGTCCGATACTGTTCATTTTCTCTACTAGTTCTTTTGGAAATAATTTTATGTCTAAAAATTCCTTTAACCAGTTTAAGCTTATCTTCATTTTAGGAAAACTGCCTTATAAATCTTAAATCATTCTCATAAAAATTCCTCAGGTCTGGGACTTGGAAAGAGAACATGGCTGTTCGATCGATACCCATTCCAAAAGCAAATCCGGAATACTTCTCAGGATCAATATTCACATTTTTTAAAACCTGAGGATCGACCATGCCGGCTCCTAGAATCTCAATCCATCCGCTTCCACCACAGACACGGCACTTTCTGTCCTCGCCACGACACACAGTGCACCCTATATCCACCTCTGCAGAGGGTTCTGTAAATGGAAAGTAACTGGGCCTAAATCTGATTTTAATCTTTTCGTTGTAAAGCGCTTTCAGAAAGCACTCCAATGTTCCTTTGAGATGGGCAAAGGTTATGCCTAAATCAACAACCAGGCCCTCGACCTGATAGAACATAGGAATATGCGTGGGATCCGGAGTCTCTCTTCGATACACTTTGCCGGGATTTATCATTCTTATAGGAGGTTTTTTCTTCTCCATAACTCTTATCTGAACCGGGGATGTGTGTGTCCGGAGCAGCATATCATCACTCAAATAAAGAGTATCCCAATCATCCCTTGCAGGATGGTGAGGGGGGAAATTAAGAGCCTCAAAATTATAATAGTCCGTTTCAATCTCAGGCCCATCCTCAATGGAAAAGCCCATTAATAAAAAAATCTGTTCGATCCTCTTCTTGTAAAGCAGTATCGGATGCGGCGCTCCCCTGTATCTCCTCTTCCCGGGCAGGGTCAAGTCTATATCGGATTTGATATATTGTGGCTCTTCGAGCTTTTTGACAAACCCTTCCAGCTTCCGCTCCACATAATCCTTGAACTCATTGACTTGCTTTCCGACTTCAGGCCTTTCTTTAGGGGAGACATCTTTTAATTCTTTAAGAAGAAGCGTTACGCGACCCTTTTTTCGGCTCAAATAAGTATTTCTCAGGTCATTTAAGGAATTCTTATCCTTTACCTGGGCCAGGCCTTCATCGAAATTGTTCCGCAGTACTCTGATTTTGTTTGTTAAATCAACCATTTCAAACTGGATCCCTCTTTTTAAGCTTCTTTTGCCATTTTGACGATTTGAGAAAAAGTGTCCGGAGAATTAACCGCGAGGTCAGCCAGGATTTTCCTGTTCAGTTCTATGTTTTTCTTCTTTAATCCTTTAATGAACTGGCTGTATGAAAGATCATTATTGTTCGCCGCTGCCTTTATCCTTATGATCCACAGCCTTCTGAAATCTCTTTTTCTGTTCTTTCGATCTCTATAGGAATACTTAAACGCCCTTTCCACAGCTTCTTTTGCTGTTTTGTAATTATGACTTCTGGCTCCCCAGTAGCCCTTAGCTTCTTTGAGTATTTTTGATCTTCTTTTCCTTCTTTTTGTCCCTCTTTTAACTCTAGGCATTTTCTATCTCCCTCTAGTGTAAAATTTATTCTTTATTATTTCCCATAAATCCTGTTCAGACCACCTGTAGATATTTAATTTTACTAAAAGTCGTAAGGCAGCATCCTTTTAATACGCCCTCGATCAGCTTGTTGTATCTGACCGGGTTTTCTTAAGTCTCGCTTTCTTTTTGCTGACTTCTTCGTTAGTATATGTCCTCTATAGGCTTTACTATAAATGATCTTTTTATTTTTGGTTATCTTAAACCTTTTCTTAGCGCCTTTAT
Organism: uncultured Eubacteriales bacterium; assembly: GCA_964611275.1. GTDB lineage: Bacteria > Acidobacteriota > Aminicenantia > Aminicenantales > Aminicenantaceae > WJMT01. Next base: position 20,097 of record CAZSZS010000137.1, on the reverse strand, counting down.
GTGTTTTCAGCTTTGGCATCTCTCTCTCCTGATTTAATAGGGCTTAATAATACAGAAACAGCCCAAGGCTGTCTCCTTACTCTTCCGTCTTGTTTCCCAAGGTCTTTGACATCTTCGAAAACTCTTTCAATAATTTTATCTGCAAGTTCCGGTTTCGCTTTTTCACGACCCCTTAACATGACAGTGACCTTTACCTTATTTCCTTCTTTAAGAAACCTCTCTATATGTCTTACCTTAAAGCTGTAATCGTGGATGCTGATTTTTGGCCTGAATTTAATCTCTTTAATTTGGACCTGCTTCTGGTGTTTCTTTGCTTCTTGTTCCTTTTTATGCAAATCATAAAGATATTTACCGTAGTCAAGAATCCGGCATACCGGAGGTTTGGCGTTCGGAGCCACTTCAACAAGGTCTAATTCTTTTTCTTCAGCAAGTGATAAGGCCTTTTCAATAGGGACTACTCCGATCTGCTTTTTGTCTTCATCTATCAATCTTACTTTCGTGGCCCTTATCATTTCATTCGTCCTGTGAGGCTTATGCTCCTTTTTCCTTGGATAAAACTTAGGTCGTACGATGATGGTCCTCCTTTAAAGAATGATTTCTAAATCCTTATTTTCATTTAAATTTAACATTTTTTCAAGAAGCTCTTTGAAATTAAACTGACCCTTGTCACCTTCTGTATGGATCCGAACAGATACACTCTCCTTTTCGATCTCCTTATCACCCACAACAAGAATGATGGGGATCTTGTTTTTCTCTGCATCTCTGATCTTGTATCCTACTTTCTCTCTCCTTGTATCTACGTCAGCTCTCATCTCTTTTTCCTTCAGTTCCTGATGGAGACGCTGCGCATACTCATTATGCCTGTCTGCAATCGGAATGATCATGGCCTGGACAGGAGCGAGCCAGAAAGGAAAATTGCCGTTGTAATGCTCTATTAATATCCCAAAAAATCTCTCCAAGGAACCAAGCAGGGCGCGGTGGATCATAAAGGGACGATGAAATTCTCCATCCTCTCCCACATAGGATAAATCAAATTTTTCTGATAAGTTAAAATCCAGTTGGATGGTCGTACACTGCCACGACCTTTTAAGCGCATCTTTGATTTTAATGTCTATTTTCGGACCGTAGAACACACCTTCTCCTTCATCCACATTAAAATCGATTTTCTCAGCCTTCAATGCCTTTTCCAGGGCATCCGTTGCCTCATCCCAGTCTTTCACAGATCCGCTGAATTTTTCAGGACGGGTTGAAAGATAGACATCAAAGTCTTCAAATCCAAACGTCTTCAGAACCCTCAGAGCCATGGAAATAGTCCTTCTGATCTCCTCTTCAAGCTGGTCAGAGCGGCAAAAAATATGTGCGTCATCCTGGGTGAATCCCCTGACTCTGAGCAGGCCGTGTAAAACACCACCCCGTTCATATCTATACACCGTTCCCAGTTCCGCCCATCTTAGGGGAAGCTCCCGGTAACTCCTCTGACTGGATTGATAGACCATTATATGAAAAGGACAGTTCATGGGCTTCAACTGGTATTCAACACTGTCACTGATCAACGGCGGGTAGAGCGCGTCATAGAATTCCGTGTGACCGCTTGTTTTCCAAACATCAAGTTTGGCAATATGAGGGGAGTAAATAAGGTCATATCCCTCTCTAAAATGCTCTCTGCGCCAGAAATCCTCTATAACAGCTCTGGACGCAGATCCCTTGGGATGCCATAAGATCAGACCTCCCCCCAATTGTTCATTAGTGCTGTAAAGGCCCAGTTCCGGTCCCAGCTTCCTGTGGTCACGTTTTCTGGCTTCTTCCTGCATATGCAGGAAATCTTTAAGCTCTTTTTCCTTAAAAAAGACCGTACCATAAATCCTTTGAAGCTGCCTGCCGCTTTCATCTCCTTTCCAGTAGGCTCCGGAGACGGAGAGGAGCTTAAAATGTTTTATGGCCCCTGTGGAGGACACATGGGGGCCCAGACAAAAATCCACAAAATCTCCCTGCCGGTAGCACGAAACCTTTTCACCGCCTTTATCTTCTATCAACTCAACCTTTAAATCCTGATTCAAATCTTTGAAAAGTTTAATGGCTTCTTCCTTTGAGCATTCGAATCTTTCTAAAGGAATGTCCTGATCTGAAATCTCATTCATTTTCTTTTCTATTGATTTCAAATCTTCTTGGGTAAACGCCTCGTCTCTCAAGAAATCATAATAAAATCCATCCTCAACGGCCGGACCGACTCCGGTTTTAGTCCCGGGGAAAAGATCAAGCACAGCATGAGCCAAAAGATGAGCAGCACTGTGTCTTAAAGTATCCAGACTGAAATCGAGTCCTTTATTCTTGGTTCTATGCATTTTTTAAAATCCATTTGGTGTATTTCTTTTTTGCATGTCCCGACTTAACCCCCAAAGAAGAGGACAGATTTTTCAACTTGTTTTGAATGTTTTTATGTAACAAAAAAAATCAATCTTCATTCTAAGGTTAGGCAAGCTGTCCATTTTAATTCACTGTAAATCAACATCTGTTTTTCTCAAATGGTAGGCGCGGAGGGTATCGAACCCTCGACCTCTTCCGCGTCAAGGAAGCACTCTCCCACTGAGCTACGCGCCTTTTTCCTTACTCAAAGCCTATATATATTAAAGGTTTGAATCAACTCTGTCAATAAAAATGGGCACAGGAAAACTCAAAGACTGACTATCTCCGCTCTCATGTCCTTAAGAGAAATAAGTCCCACAGAAGGCCTTCCCGTCAGCCACCCTCCTGTCTCACCGGGATTGATCACAAGAGTGCCCCTCTTTTTGCTTATATCCGGCTTGTGTGTGTGCCCGTACACGATGACATCATAATCTCCGGCAGCCACATAGTCATTGATATGAAAATGAGTATGGGTCACTAAAAAGCTCACTCCTTTATGTGAAAATTCGAGCGGCTCCGCACAAATCGTTCCCATTGATTCAAATACCTTTTTCAGTCCCTTTTTTTCTCCATCGCAATTTCCAAAAACTGCCTTTACAGGACATGTGAGCCCTTTCAATTCCGCTGCGGCAAACGGAGCTATAAAATCACCGGCATGGATCACCAGTTCACAACCTGCATTGTTAAAAAAAGATACGGCTTTCTTTATGGCATCGCAGTTATCATGAGAATCTGACATTATGCCTATCATTCACCTTCTCCTTCCCTCTTTTACATTAACCTGGATTCATCAAGAGTCAACACCTTCCCGGACCTCACCAGCCGGTCCGGTCCGAACTGCGATTGAATCACTTAGATTTTTCCAGATCCGACTCAAGAATCCAGATTTCCCAAGAAACCACAGCCGACCCGTGATGCGACCTCATCATCTGGAGCCATTGCAACTGGTATTGAGGTTGATCTGCAAGCTGATTTTCATACAAATCGTACGATCCCCTGAGAACAATATAACCGTTATCAGTTACCTCAACTTTTCCCGACTCGCCGGGTCCCAGCTTCCAGTCATTCAGAAAGAGCGGCATCATCAGGTCTGTACTTTTTAACGTTGCGTATGAATCAAATCCGCTGATGAACTCGCTGTTGAACTGCATCGTTGCCGGCGCCTTATCCGGTGTGACATCGAATTCGAGCGTGTATCCATCGTTTTCATCTCGGGTGACCTGGGCCATGGCACGGCCGATCCCGCTGTATTTTGTGGTCGATTCCAGTCTTTCGATACTCTCCGATGGAGGGCCCACTTGAACAAGCACACAATCAGTATGGTTATACTTAAAGAAGCAATCATAATCGCGGTTGAGCCCCTGTCCGGGAATCAACCGGATCAACTCATAACTATCGTCACAATTATCAATATGACCGTCATATCTGATAAAACCGCCGGTACATTCGGGATTTACCCTGTCTCCATCGTCCGACGGATCGAAGCAATCGGTTTCCATTCCGTTGTCATCGAAAAACCCGTTATGGTCAGCGTCCTCGCAGCCATCAATTACATCTGAACCAACGTGGTCATTGTCGGTATCTATCTGCTTCGGATAACCGTCTCCGTCCATATCCGGATTCCTGTAATTCCAGGAACCGTCTCGATTAAACACATACCCGACAATGTCCTGAAGATCGTTTACCATGTCGGTATCTGTATCAGGTTTGGCAGGATCTGTATAGAATCGATTGATTTCATCGAAATCGCAGATCCCGTCGTTGTCGGAATCGAGAGAAATGGATTCCTCATCGTTTCTTATCGGCTTACCGGTTGTAGGGAGGAAATAAAACCTGGTTTTCACTTCTCTTAATTGTTCCATTGGCTTGAATGACGGCTTGTCAGGGCATGCCGGGTCGTTTACATAAAGAAGTTTCTGAATGCCTTCATGGGTATCAACTATCGCATATCCTCTCACCACATAATAACGTGACTCGCCTGATTCCATGATGATCGGGCATCCCGGAATTAGAAAATCGCGAATTGTGTAATCGTCTCTCGACTGTGACTCTTCCAGAAGATGTTCAGAAAACTCCACAGCCTTTGCCCCTTGCTCAACTCCGACCATCCAGTTAAGCGTTCTCAGGATATCGGCACCGGTGACGCACTGGTAATGTCCCAGATCGCCGGCCGGATTATCCAGATTCCCGACCGCTTTGGCGCCATCGGTATCTTCATTGTCCTGGAAAATGAAGTAAGAAATTCGATCCTGGCTCAGATGTTGTCCATTGGCCGCTGCTACCATAGCCAAGCTGGCCTGTGCTGTATAGGTTACCGCATGATCGCAGATGGTGCCGGGAAAGGTGTTCGTACATCCGGGATGTATCACATTCCATGCGTGTGGGCCGCCCATAGGACAGCCGTCAATGCACAGCATCATCGTGTCCTTCTGCATTTGTATGAGCGGACAATCGATGTAACCGCCATCAATGACAGTATGGCCCGAATCCTCTGGGTAAACATCCCTGATATCTTTCTGTAGCCCCTCTTCAGTCTCACCACCTGCCTTGGGATCTTCAATTACCTTTTCCTGTAGCGTCTGGCCGTCACCGCCAGAACCGGATACGATTCCGAGTAAAAGCAATGAACAGAAAATCGCTGCCATACACAGGAGAATTTTTGTTCTGGGCATCATAAGTTACCCCCTTCTTTGCAATTGTACATAAACGATAGGAAAATCGTTTTTCTGTTGCTGCTGATTTTCACTCCAATTCATCAAATTCCCATCCTTTAAGAGCACCACTCATCATACATATGAAATAAAGGACAAGTCAACAAGCAATCCCCAGAAAAGAGAGAGTATCAGAAAATTCAGCCCATCCTCTGGAAGGAGACATTTTAGCTCAGCAGTTGATGGGGATGCTATTGCTCTCTTATCACAATGAATAACCAGGATTATTGCATTAAACGCAGCGGTATATTACAATATGTGATTCTTTAAGGCATAATAAACAAGGAGACAAGAATGAAGAAAGCAATCATAATGGGAGCAGCCGGAAGAGACTTCCATAATTTTAACGTACACTTAAAGGACAACGACAGCTACAAGGTCATTGCCTTCACAGCGACTCAAATCCCAGATATAGAGGGAAGAAAATATCCCCCTGAACTCTCTGGAAAGCTCTACCCGAATGGAATCCCGATATATTCTGAGGACAGACTCACTGAACTCATCAAAGAAAACAGTGTAGACGAAGTCTTCTTTTCGTACAGTGACGTGCCTCACGAATATGTAATGCACAAAGCCTCACAGGTACAGGCAGCTGGAGCCACTTTTTCTCTTCTAGGCCCTAAGGAAACTATGATACAGAGCAAGCGCCCGCTGATCTCTGTCTGTGCAGTCAGAACAGGCTGCGGAAAAAGCCAGACATCCAGAAAAATCGCCAGGCTTCTCAAAGAAAGAGGGAAGAAAGTAGCTGTCATACGCCATCCTATGCCTTACGGAAATCTGGTCAAACAAGCTGTTCAAAGATTCGCCACCTATGAAGATATGATAAAGCATGACTGCACTATCGAAGAGATGGAAGAATATGAGCCCCATATAAAAGAAGGGATATTGGTGTATGCAGGAGTCGATTATGGGGCGATTCTAAAAAGAGCGGAAGAAGAGGCAGACGTTGTTTTATGGGACGGAGGAAATAACGATATTCCTTTCTACAAGTCTGATACAGCTATAGTGGTCGTAGACCCTCATAGACCCGGTCATGAGCTCCTCTATTATCCGGGGGAAACAAATTTCAGACTTGCTGATGTCATTGTCATAAACAAGATGGATACAGCTGAAAAAGAAAACGTCAATATAATCCTGAAAAATATTGAAAAATACAATCCGAACGCAAAGATAATAAAAGCAAACTCAGTGATCAAAGTCAAAGAACCACAGGAAATTTCAGGTAAAAAAGTACTGGTCGTCGAAGATGGACCCACTTTAACACATGGAGGAATGAAATATGGCGCAGGAATAGTGGCTGCTGAAAAATACGGCGCTGCGGAAATCATAGACCCCAGGCCTTTTGCCATAGGAAGCATAAAGGCAACCTTTCAAAAATACTCTCATTTGGACAGAGTCCTCCCGGCCATGGGTTATGGAAAAAAACAGATCGAGGAACTAGCCCAGACCATAGATAAAAGCCAGTGTGACCTGGTAGTGAGCGGAACGCCCATAGATCTGGGAAAGCTCATAGAAACAAACAAAAAAATACTCAATGTCGCCTATGATCTGGAAGAAATCGGATCCCCAAACCTTAATGAAATCCTCAAAAATTACTGATGAAAAGAAAAATTGCACTCGTTGCGTTTGGCGGCAACGCGATTCTACCTAAAGAGCAACGCGGTCTTCAATCGGAACAGATGAAGAACGCCCAGAAAGCCGCCCGTCTTATCATTCATGTAGTCAAAAAAGGATATGATCCGATCATTGTTCACGGGAATGGGCCCCAAGTCGGCAATCTGCTGATCCAGATGGAGGAGTCCATAAATAAAGTGCCTCCTTTCTCTCTGGAAATATGCGATGCCATGACTGAAGGAAGCATGGGATATATGCTTGAAAAAGCCATAATCAACGAACTAAGAAAAAATTCAGTAGATAAACATGTGGCCACGCTCATCACTCAAGTAGTGGTCGACAAAGAGGACACGGCCTTTGATAATCCGACCAAACCAATAGGCCCGTTCTATTCGAAATACAGAGCCCAGATGCTCAAACGCCAGAAGAAATGGGACATGATGGAAGATGCGGGCCGAGGATACAGGAAAGTCGTCCCTTCTCCCAGACCTATAGACATCGTCCCTAAAAAAGTCCTTTATGACCTGGTCCACTCAGGAAAAATCGTGATCGCCTCTGGAGGAGGCGGGATTCCGGTCATCATTAACGGGCGAGGGCTGTTCCAAGGAGTAGAAGCTGTCATTGATAAAGATTTTGCATCAAGTCTGATCGCAAGGGAAGTCAATGCGGATCTTTTTATCATCCTTACGAATACAAAGTGCGTGTATCAAAACTTCGGCACTCCCGATGAAAAACCGATCAAAAAAATGACGTCCACACAGGCGCAGAGATATTTAAAAGAGGGGCAGTTTCCTCCTGGCTCAATGGGCCCAAAAATAGAAGCGGCCATTGAATATATAAACAGCGGCGGCGAAAAGGTGATCATTACCTCGGCCAATCATCTCAAAGCAGCTTTGATCAACCGTTCGGGAACGACCATCATACCGGCTCCTTAAGGGGGAGAAAATGATTAAAAACCTCATTTCCTTAGATGAAATTTCTGCATATCAATTTAGTGAACTGCTGGACCTGACCTTTGAGATAAAAAAGAAACCCAAACTTTTCAAAAACAGCCTTTCCGGGTCCATCATTGCCGGTGTGTTTCAAAATCCGTCTTCCCATCCCAACTTGAGTTTCCAGGTAGCTGTTTCTTCACTTAAAGGGGAGACGATCTTTTTAAACTATTCAGACCTGCAGACCAGAAATAAAAGACTATCACAAGTATCCTGCAGATGCCTGGAACGCTGGGTGGATGGCGCCGTCATAGAGATAAGAAAACAGGAACATATGGCTGAGTTGGAGAAAACGGTCCGTATCCCCATAATAAACGCGGGTTCAGAAAAATTCTCTCCCTGCCAGGCCTTGGCAGACTTTTTAACCATAAAGGAACACTGCAAAGACCTGACAAACATCAAATTAGCTTTTATTGGAAACAAAAAAAATATATGTCACAGCCTGCTTTTGGCTGCAGCCACATCAGGAACACATATACATATTGCTGTCCCCCGGAAAAATAAACCTGAGCAGGACGTCATTGATGCTGCCGAGGCTAAAGGAAAACACACACAATTTAATTACAGGATAACAGAAAACCCACAAGAGGCCGCCTTGAATGCCGATATAGTGTATTATTCATATATCCCATCAAGTCCTTCTCCACCAACTGAAAAAGATTTCTTATTTAAAGACTCCCTGTTTTCCTCCTCCAAAAAAGACGTTCTTTTCATGTTCAGTGTCCCTTCCCATGAACGTCAAGAAAACCTGTTCAAAAAAATCCAGCCGGAGCAGTCATTAATTTTCAGTCAGGCTGATAATAGGCTTCATATTACGAAAGCTATTATGGTATCATTAATAAGAAACAAGAAAAGAGAAATATAAAAATGGCTAAGTCAAGCGAAAACACAAAAGTATTAAAAGCTGATCTTGACTTCATACAGGAAAAGCTTTTAAAAGAAGACCGCGTCCCTACTCTGCCCGAGCTGACAGAAATGCTGGCCTATAAAAAAAATGCAAGGCAGCTCAACCAGGAAGTCTTTGAATACGACCCTGCATGCACATATGAAACGAATGCCCTGATCTGTAAAGAATACAACGAGCCTCTCATTATAAGCAGTAAAGAAAAAATACACTTCACAAGTAAAGTCGTTCTCAGAGTCATTAACAAAATAAGTTATCCTGATTACAACTGTGAAATGCTCGAAGTGGACTATACCGGAGGGGGATTATTCCGTAAGCATATAGATTATATGAAAAGAAAAAACACACAGGTCCTCCTTCCCGCAGCCGTGGAGGGTGCGCATAAAACCCCTGTAGTCATAAAAAAAGAAGATGACCCGAGGCTCCATAAACTCCCCATGACAGAAAAAGACTTGAAAACCTTGGGAGTCAACCTGAGAAAATCCATTTCAAAATCCGATGCGTTTTTTGGATGGAACGAACACTGGCAGCTGTCAAAAAAAAGAATAGACATTCCTGATAATAAAATAAAAAAAATCGAGAAATATTTTAAAGAACAGAAAAAATCAGCCTCCACAGGAGAGTTGATCGAAAAATTCTTCAATACAAAACAAGAGGATGCCAAATTTGATATATACTGTCTGAGTTTAAACTTCACCTTAAACAAGAAATACAAGAATACATTCATCTGTGTTTCTCCTAAAGACCAAGGCAGATGGTTTCATAAGACAATACTCAACTCATTTTTGAAAGAAAAGCCTCTGTCCGCTGATAAAGCAGAGCTCCCTCAGGTGGACGAAGAACCATACGGATCCATTAAAGAAAAGGAAAATAAATTCCCCCTTAAAATCTATCTATCCTGGAGAGAGGTTTTATCAGGGGGGATTTCCATGCCGCCTGAAGTTAAAAGAGAACTCGCCGATACGAGAGAATACACATTCAAGGACGAAGAGGATGGAGACGAAACGACTGTTTTCTACTATCCCTCTCTAAACATATTCCTCGGACTGGATGAATTATATAAAAAGCACAGTATCCCCCAGGGGGCTAGCCTGACATTAAAGAAAACAGATTCAAACAAAATGAGTTTCCGCCTGAAGAAATCAAAAAAGAAGCTGATGCTCCCTTATCTTGAATACAACCCAAAGAAAGATACTTTTTCAATTGCTGAAAAAGAAACACCGACCTATGCTCTTCCCAACAAGATCATTTTTATTGAGCACGAAACCCTAAAAAACCTGCTTGACTTTTCAGAACAGAAAAAAAACAAGGACCTCAGGGAACTCCTAATCGTTGTGTTTAAAAATTTCGGGTTTGAAGGGGAAAGACAAACCCTGCATTACAAAAAAGCATTCCATCTGGTTGATATCCTGAAGCACACCTCACTTGAAGAAATAGAAAAGACTCTCTGCCTGTCGCCAGAATTTGCAATGTCAGAAAAAAAGGCAGGCTTGTTTTTCTATCAGGAAAAAATAAAGACCGAAAAAGAGATAGAACTCGAAGAGCCCATTAAAATCGAAGAACTAACAAAAGAAAAAGCCGCACTGGAAGCCCAAGAGGATACCCTCCCCGAAATCGGAACTGTGGGTGAAATCAGTACTCCAGAAATCCATCTTGAAGAAAAGAAAGAAATAAAACCCCCTAAAAAGCCCAAAGCCGGAAAGAAAAAACCAAAGAAAAAGCCCGTACCTAAACCCATACTTAAGAAAGAAAAAGAGGAAGAAAAAATAACCGTTGAAGAGCCGCTCCCAGAAAAAAGACAGAGAAAAGCGGAAAAGAAGGAAGTAGATTTTGAAAAACCTCAACGCGTTAAGAGAGGTAAAAAGAGAATCATCGAGGAACAAATAGAACAGGAAGAATCAGAACTGGAAGCCTTTTTTGCTGTCAAAACAGATGAAGAGAAAGATCTGGAGGAAGAAAAAGTAGCCCCTCTGAAATCTGAGCCAATAAAAGAAAAAAAATTTAAAAAATCTGCCAAGGAACCCTTATCAGCTGGCTTATTCGGAGAGAAATTGAAATCCGCCCTGGGACAAAAGGAAGACAAAAAAGACAAAGAAAAGAAAAAGAATCCTGAAAAGACATAAAATGACAAAATTTTGCTGACTACAAACAAATTTTGTTACTTTTATTCAGACTGCTTCATCTCAACCCCATCCAACCGATTCATTGTCAACGACTTAGAATATGGCATAAAAATTGCTTCCTAATAAATGAAATGAAAAAGTGATGTGAGGGAACATGAGATTGCATAAATTTTTAAAGCGCCACTTTAAAACTCTGGGAATCATTGGGTTGATAAGTTCCTGGCTGACCATCGGCCTTGTTTGGGGAGGATTTGCAACTCTTCCTCTAATCAGCTTTGTCATCACCGGAGGATTATTCGGCCTTGCCTTTGTGGGGACTTCCCCTTACTGATCCGCACCCTTTACGCGTCGGACTGAAATTGCAGGGAGGAGGATCCTTCTGTTCACAGTATCTTGTGAAGGGAACCCTGTTTCCTTGTCACACCCATCTTATCCAATAATTCCAGTAGAGGGATGGCATATTTTCTGGATAAACCTGATATCTTCTTGAATTCTGATACTGTCAACTCTCTGGTCCCTGATTCCTGGAGCTTTGTGATCAATTGGTCAAGCCAATCTGAAAAAAAGATAAACCCGTCCTTTCCATGAATGACCTTTTTTCGTGCCAGCAGGGTATCAAATAAACGGTCGAATTTTTCTGACGAAAGGCCGAGAAAAGCCTGCAGCTCTTCAAAGGAGTAATTTTTGAACTCACCCTCTACGCACATATCATTCATCTTCCTCATGATTCTCTCATCATCCTTCGAGATATTTTCCTCAGGGGAAGAGAGGACAAACTTATGCTCATGTTCATTGACCCGACTCAAGTATTTCAAATAACTGACTGCCAATTCAATCACTTTTGGATGGGCAGCCACTTTTTCTTTTATGGCTTCTAAAGCCAGTCCTGTTCTCTCCGCCTTGTTTCCTGAATGATCCTTTATTAGGGATAAGATCTGTTTCTTCAACAAGTCAAAATGAAACCTGGATATTATTAAAGCCGGATCAAAGGATACGATTCTTATTCTCTTCTCCTGTTCCAAAGACTGACACACACCAAGGATCTGGTTTTTTGAAAGCCCTGAAAAATCGAAGATCTCATGCTGGCTCAACCCTTGAAATCCCTTATTTTCAGCTAGGCCAAAAATCATATCCTCTTCTTTTTTATTGAGCTGCTCCAGGAAAGCGATCTTTTTTTCACCCTTCCCGGGATGGGCATCCCCGGCTTCAGGAACGAGCACCTTTCCCCGTCCAATGAGCTTTTTTGTTTTTAAGTCCTTAAGTACAAACTCATCCCCCCACTTTACCTGAACCCGGTTCCCTGTCCGAATACGCACATAATGCTTCTCAGACCTTTTTTCACCTGTCGTGTAAAAAAACACGGAAGCACTGGTCTTTTTCTTAAAAATAAGGTCCACATGCATACGTGTAAAGCTCTCTTTTTGAACATTCAAGTCAAGAACAGCATCGAAACACATGGAATATTAGATATCCTCCTCTCTATGATCTCTCTATGCCTGGTGCAGAAGCATCTTTCTTGTCTCGGGATTCACAGAAACAATAACGACCTTCAATTTTTCTCCAAGATGATATTTTTTACCTGATCTGCGTCCTGATATCATTTTATCATCTCTTTTTAAATAATAATCCTCCTTCATATCATTGTAAAGCATGATACCGCTGACAAAATAATCATCCAGCTCTATGACCAATCCTGCCTTTGAAATATCGACTATGAAACCGCTGGATTCTTCACCAAGCCTGTTCTTTAAGATCCGGTAGATCCTCCACTCAAGCAAGTCTTTCTCTGCCTCTTCAGCATTCCTTTCTCTCTGAGAGCACTGTTCGGCCTGAGATGTCAGAGACGAATAAGAAGCTTCAGATCCATCAAGAACACCCTTTAATATTCTGTGTACAATCAAATCTGGATACCTTCTTATGGGAGACGTAAAATGGGTGTAGTACTCTTTGCCAAGTCCGAAGTGACCCGTATTTTCCGGTGAATACACAGCGAGTTGAAGACTCTTTAACATCTCCAGAGTGATAAATTTCTCATCCGGCCGGCCTTTTATTTGTTCGAGCAGAGATTGAATGTCTTTGGGTTTGACCGGGTATTGAGATGACAATGGCAGACCAAAATAATCCAGCATCTCTTTCAATCTTTCAATGTCTTTTTTAGCGGGAGGAGGATGTACCCTGTACAACACGGGTAGAGCAAAACCTGAAAGAAAATCCGCCACCGCCTCGTTGGCAGCGAGCATGAATTCCTCTATGAGCCAGTGCGCCTCATTTGTTTTAAAGGGAACAACCGCATCCAGAACACCACTTTTATAAATGAGTTCCGGCTCAGCCAATTCAAAATCAAGACTGCCTGTCTCGATCCTTCTTTTTCTTAAGACGGAAGCAAGTTCCTTCATCTTCATCAGATCCTGAACAAGGTATGCGTATTTTTTCTTCACCTTCTGGTCACCTAAAAACATCTTGTAAACGTTTTTATAAGTCAGCCTTGCTTTCGTCGCAATCATTGACCTGTAAAATTTTCTTTTTACGACTTCTCCATTCCTGTCTATCTCCAGAACAACGGAAACCGTCATCTTCTCCTCTCCCGGCCTCAAACTGCATATCTGATTGGATAATTTCTCCGGCAGCATAGGAAGAGTCAGATCCGGGAAATAAACACTGGTTCCTCTTGTATAAGCCTCCCTATCTAAAGGAGAATCCTGCTTCACATAAAAAGAAACATCGGCAATATGGACTCCCAGCAGAAACGTTCCCTTCTTAAGGACTTTAACACTGACCGCGTCATCAAAGTCTCTTGCGTCCTCTCCATCAATGGTCACAGACAGCCAATCCCGGAAATCCATCCTGCCTTTTTTTTCGCTGGAGCTGACCTCTGCCCTGATCCTTTCTGCTTCTCTGAGCACATCGGGAGAAAAGGATGTGGGCAGCCCGTATTTTCTCGTTATGACCTCCAAATCAACTCCGGGATCATCCGGCTTTCCTAACACTTTGACCAGCTGATTACGGGAACGATCCAGTTCAATGATCACCCTATCCTCAAGCCCTTGTTCCGATGCCGGCTTCAAAGGCAATCCTTCCTTGGAAGGAGAGTCAAAGGGAAAGAAAAAAGCGCGGCCTCTCTCTTTTCTATAAACACCAATAAGGGTCTCCTTTGCCCTTTTTACAACCCGGATGACTCTTCCCTCCGGCTTTCCCTTTTTTCTGTCATACGAATAAGCCAGCTCCACTTCATCCCCAAGCACCGCATCCCCGGATTTTCCCGGGGGAATAAAAATGTCATCGAGATCCCTATGCTCTGGTTTGACAAACGCATAATCTTTGACCACTGAGACCAGCTTCCCTTTTATCACATCCGTGCCCCGATGCAGATAATACTTCCCTCCCATTCTGTAAATCAATCCTGTATGCTCCAGCTGTTTGAGCTTCTTCCTTAATAACAGCTTTTCTTTGGAGCTTATATTCAGCTTCTGGATCATCTTATGGAATCTGATCCCATAACTGTATTTTTTTAAAAGTGCGAGAATGTTTTCTATCATCAGATCCAATCAATAATAATACAAAGAAACATAAGGTATTTTATATCTCTCTCTTTTATCTTTAATATATTTTCTTCTGGCGATCTGCCATCTTTCCTCTTCCCCCGTCACATCATATTCTACAGCCACTTCTTTTTTGTATCGGTCCATGCAGTTCTGTGTGGCACGGTCTAACAGCACCTGATCCACCTGCTTATCCCTGGTTTCAAGATTCTCATCTTTCAGTTTATCCAAAGACAAGTCATCCAGAATTTCCAGATAAAGGTCTTTAAGATAAAGCACTTCCTTTGATATGTTTCTCAGGAAGGACCTCACTTCAGCTTTGATGCTTTCGATTCTTTCATCCCGGTCTCTACCCGCACTCTTTTCACCGACCTTTCTCTCTTTATGCTGACTGAATTCCGTGGAAACAAAACGACGGCAAAAAATCAGGGTGAACCTCCTTCTGTTGCCGGGATTCTCCCTGAAATACTCATAAGCTGCCTTCATTCCATCCAAAGCAGTCCTCAACGGAACTTGCCTCTGCTCCCATCCCTCAATGACATCAATTTCTCTCGGAGAAAGAATAAAAGGAGCTCCACGGAGATTAAACAAAAAGCGGGCTATGGTTTGATAATAATGCTCCTGGTCCGAACCGTCGCGCTCCATTTTTTTGTTTCAATCCACGTCTGATTGTCTTCTGTTGAGGTCATAGATAATTCTCAATCCCTGAAGGACGAGTTCGGAATCATGATGGTCAATACACTCCATTTTATCAAATATGAGCGAGGAATATCCCCCTGTCCCGATGACCTTTACGTCTTCACCCAGTTCCATTTTCATCTCTTTGATTATATTTGATATAAGGCCGACATAACCAAAATAAAGTCCTGAATGCATACTTGAAACCGTGCTTTTGCCTATGGGTTTTTTCATTTTCTTTATATCTATTCTAGGAAGCTTTGCTGTTTTATGATAAAGGGCTTCTGCCGATATCCTGACTCCAGGAGCAATGGCACCTCCTAAATATTCCCCATTACGGGACACCGCATCAAAAGTGGTTGCCGTTCCAAAGTCAACCACAATACAGGGAGAACCGTACAAGTTACAGGCAGCCACCGCAGAAGCAATCCTATCAGCCCCGACTTCATGAGGATTGTCATAGAGGATAGGCATCCCTGTCTTAATCCCCGGGCTTACCTCAAGGGCTCTCGTTTTAAACATCCTCTGGACCAATTTTTGAAAAACAGAGTCGAGAGGAGGCACAACACTGGAGATAATCACGCCCCTCACAGCGGATATATCAAGGCCTGAGAGTGAAAACAAGTTCATAAGGACGACCTGGTACTCATCACAGGTTCTCTCTCTTTCTGACTGTATCTGCCACTTCTCCACTAAATCACTCTCTCTAAACACACCCACCGCTATACACGTATTCCCAATATCAATCGCTAAAAGCATTTCACTTCTCCTGTTTCCATTTCTTTTTGATATTTTACCAGCAACATCTCAAAGGTGGAAGTATTTCCCCTAGCTATCCATAAAGCAAGCGTATATGTACAATATAACAGATGCAGGGCCTGACTGAAAAGAATTATTTTAACTCAAGAGAGGGAGCCTCTATGAGCTCAAGATCCTTATTTCCCCTGACAGAAAATGCTCTTTTCTTCCATTTATCTCAAGGATCATTCGGCCCTGCATATCCAGTCCTTTGAACAACCCTGACACGATATTCCCTTTTGCCACAACCTTCAACTTGTCACCGATATGGTAACAGGAAGCCTCCTGATATGCCTTCATGATTTTATGGTCTTCATTCTTTAAAAAAGTCCTGTACCACTTTTCCATATACCGGCAGATCACAAACATCAATCGCTCTTTATCGATTTTTTCCCGGCAGGTCATTTCCAGAGAACCGGCACTGTATTGAAGTTCTGCCGGAAAATCATCCTTTTTATGTCTTACATTGAGGCCTATCCCTATGATACTGTAATTCAGTTCCCTGCCCGAAAAACTACTTTCGCATAGGATACCTCCTATTTTTAATCCCCACACGATCAAATCATTCGGCCACTTAAGACTGATCAACTCATTCAGTTCAGTGAAAACGCCTTCCCTTACAGCAAGGGATGCAGCGAGAGGGAGGAGCGATAAATCAGGCCTTGATGGAAAAAGGAGGATTGAAAAATAAAGTCCCTTTCCCTGTATGGAGTACCACGTTCTCCCTTTTGTTCCTTTCCCCTTTGTCTGCTCATCACACACCACCACTTCGCCCTGCTCAGCGCCGCGCTCTGCCAGCTTTTTGGCCAGGTCATTGGTCGAGGAACATATCGGAATCCTGTGGATTTTCTCCCCGATTTTCATTTTCCTGTGATTCATTCAGGTCAAAAAAAATCATATCTCCTGAATGGATGATCCTGTTTGCTTTCTCTTTATCAGACCTCAGTTGACCATTCTTTGATCTGCCCGAGGTTTCGCTCAAGCTTTCTCCTCTTCTCTTCCATCTCTTTCAGTCCTTGTTTTGTCTCCTTAACGACCTTTTCCGGTGCTCTTTCAATAAAACCTTTGTTCTTCATCCTTTTTTGAAGTTTTTCTATGTCATCAGTTATCTTCTGGAGCTCTCTTTCAAGACGTTTTTTCTCCACATTAAAATCAATCAATCCGGATTCAATAGGAATGGCCAATTCCATGTTCCCGGCCACGCCCTTGAGGAATTTTTTACCCGAGGGAAACTGTTCCAAAACCTCTATTTCTTTGAGAGAAGCCAGGCTGCAGATGTATTCCTTATGTCTCAGTATCTCATCCCTTATCTTTTCATCGGCTGATATAACAATAAGACCGATTTTTCTCTGCGGCGCAATATGGTTTTCCGACCTAACCGTTCTGGCTTCAATGATGATATCTTTTAATATCTCCACAAACTCCTCAGATTCCCTGTCTTCCCAAGAATTATCCGGTCTGGGATACTCAGCCACTACCAAGGCTTCTCCATCCACAGGAAGTTTCTGCCATATCTCCTCTGTAACAAAGGGCATAAAAGGGTGAAGCAGTCTTAAAATCTTATCCAAAGTATCGACCAAGACTCCAAGGCTGGATCCGTTTCCTTCCTTTAAATCAGGCTTCACAAGCTCCAAATACCAATCGCAGAATTCATGCCAGATAAAATGATAGATTGTCTCAGCTGCCTCATAGAAATTATATTTGGCTAAGGAATCATTCATGTTCCTGATAATGTCGTTCGATCTGGTCCTGATCCATCTGTCAACCACCGTCATTTCATCCCTGTTGACCTGAGGAACACTCTCCTGGATGTTCATTAGGACAAAGCGCGAGGCATTCCATATTTTATTGACGAATGCCCTGTATCCGGCCATTCTCTCCTCAGAAAGAGATATATCCATCCCCGGGACAGCCAAAGCAGCCAATGTGAAACGGAGCGCATCTGTCCCGTAGTTTTCTATCATATCCAGAGGGTCTATGATATTCCCTTCTGATTTGCTCATCTTCCTTCGCTTGAAATCCCTTACCAGCCCATTTATGTAGACCTCTTCAAAAGGAATATCTCCCATAAACTTAAGCCCCATCATAATCATCCGGGCGACCCAAAAGAAGATGATATCAAATCCGGTTGACATGAGGTCAGTGGGATAGAATGTTTTCAGATCAACTGTTTTTTCGGGCCAGCCTAATGTCCCAAACGGCCATAGGGCAGAACTGAACCAGGTGTCCAGCACATCTTTATCCTGTTCTATTTGACTGCTTCCGCACTTATCACATTTTGAGGGGGCTTCATCAGCAACAATGACCTGACCGCAATCCTGACAGTACCATGCCGGTATCCTGTGCCCCCACCACAATTGTCTGGAAATACACCAGTCATGGATGTTATACATCCACTCGAAATAGGTCTTACTCCAGTTAGAAGGAATGAAGCGGATCTTTCCCTTTTTAACAACACTGATAGCCTGCTTTGCCAAAGGTTCTATCTTGACAAACCACTGCCAGGAAAGGTGTGGCTCTATCACTGTTTTACAGCGGTAACAGTGCCCCACGGAATGAACATAGTCCTCGATCTTTTCAATAAGCCCCAGTTTTTGTAACTGAGAAATGACCTGTTCCCTGCACTCAAATCTATCAAGCCCTTTAAATTCTTCTCCGGCTGCTTCAGTCATCTCTCCTTTTCCATCGATGACAATGACCTGTTCCAATCCATGGCGTTTTCCTATCTCAAAGTCATCCGGGTCATGAGCCGGAGTGACCTTAACCGCACCTGTACCAAATTCTCTGTCCACTGATATATCTTTGACCACAGGAATCTCTCTTCCTGCCAGGGGGAGAACTGTTTTCTTTCCATGGTATTTCTTAAACCTTTTATCCTTGGGATTGACAGCCACAGCTGTATCTCCGAGCATGGTCTCGGGTCTCGTAGTCGCTACTGTGATGGCATCCTCGGAATCCTTAACCGGATATTTTATATAATAAAGCTTTGACTGCAGTTCTTTATGCTCGATCTCTATATCAGAAAGGACAGTTTGACATTTCGGGCATCTGTTTACGAGATAATAATCCCTGTATATCAGCTTTTCTTTATACAGGTTGACAAAGACTCTATTTACAGCCTTTGAGAATCCTTTATCTAAGGTAAACCTTTCTCGTGTCCAATCCAGGGAAAACCCCAGCTTTTTCAACTGATGGATGATCTTTCCCCCATATTTTTCCTTCCAATCCCAGGCTATTTTTAGAAATTCTTCCCGGCTTATATCTTCCTTGTTTATTCCCTCTTTATCCAACTTTCTTTCTATGACATTATGTACAGCAATGCTGGCGTGGTCTGTCCCGGGAAGCCACAGAACATTGTAACCCTGCATCCTTTTCCATCTCACAATGATGTCGGGAAGCGTGAAACACAAAGCGTGTCCCATATGAAGAGAACCGGTTACATTAGGCGGAGGCAGGACCATGGAAAATTTTTTTTTATCGGACGAGGGTTCCGGAGTAAAAAGCTTGTTGTCAATCCAGAAATCGGCCCATTTTTTCTCTACCGGCTCCGGGTCATAAGATTTGTCCAGTATGTTTTTCTCACTCATTTAACGTCCTGTCCTTCGACCTGAAATGTTCAGGTTCATTCACTCATAATATTTGTTCTATTATACACATCGCTCCTTTTTTTGCCACAGACGAGACGATCTAAAATAAAGTCAATCTTTTTTTATTTTTTCCAGAATCCCTGCTTTGATCCTTTTTTCTAATTCTTTGGAGACCTCATAGATTTCTTTTTTTACGACATTTCTCATTTTACTGCTTATGTTTTTTTCCAGGGCATCCACACGCTTCTGAAACTCCCTCCTGATCTCTTCTATCTCATCAAAAGACGGCTCTTCAGGAAGAGTATCGACTCCTTCCTCTCCTTCCAAAAGACTTTTGATCTTCCGGGCTACCTCCCCCGAATCAAACGGCTCCCTGAAGACACCCTGGTTGGGGATCTTTGACATTCTTTCCTCATCCACTTCCTCAAAAATGCCGGCTAAAAACACGAGAGGAATATCATCATAGTCCTTGGATTCTTTTATATATTCTGCGACTTCAAGACCTGGTTTTCCTTTAAGAGATATCCCAAGCAAAAGAGCATCCGGCTGTATATGAGGGAGGCTTTTTATGACTTCTTCCCCATTTGAAAAAGTGTACACATCATATCCTGAATCCATAAGAGCCAAACGCAAGGCTTCCAAAGCAGAGATGCTGCGATCAGCAATAATAATTTTTTGGGCCATTCTTACTAAATCCTCTCCCTTTCCTTATTCATAAAAAAATGACGATGTTCATTTTTTTGTTTTG